>JBFMDG010000659.1:0-4432 GCA_040754135.1 Verrucomicrobiota bacterium | reverse complement strand
CAGAGATTGCGCGCCAGGCGATGCAATCCCAAACTCAGTTCAGTTATTTCGGCGGAAGCCAGAGGCGTCGTCATCATATTTGGAACATCTCAACTTTCACGCAAGCGCACTTGCGGCGACACCGTAAACGCCGCCTTTGCGAACCGCAATTGAAAATTCCTCATGCGCGAGCGCAACGAAATCTTTCGTTCCGTGCGCGTTGTGTGCGTGCGCCGCATTTCGATTTCGCAGCGGGCGGTGAACGCACGAGCCGGCGCAACCGCAAGTCCAGACACAAAAAATCCTTGACGCCCCTGAGATTTCATAGTGATATCACTCCGATAACAAATGAAATCCTCGGTTTCAACCTCACTGTGAAAGGATCGATTATGACTTCGCTCCAGGATCTGCCTGTGAACAAAGAAAAACCAATGCATGTCGCCAATGGCTGGGTCATGCTCTTCATCAACATCGCCCTGCTGCTCCTCGGCGGCTGGATCATCGGCAACAACATCTACCGCACCGCAGCGCTCAACTTCGAGTTCTCCATCGGCCTATTGTTTTTAGGTGTCGGGCTGATCGTCGTGAGCGTGATCTCCTTTGTTGGACATTTCACCCTTGAACCAAACGAAGCGCGCGTGCTGATTCTTTTCGGCGCGTACAAAGGCACGGTGCGCGACAGCGGATTTCATTGGACCAATCCGTTCTACACGAAATCCAAAATCTCCCTGCGTTCCCGCAATTTGAACGGCGAACGGCTCAAGGTGAATGACAAACGCGGCAACCCCATTGAAATCGCGGTCGTAGTGGTCTGGCGCGTCGAGGACACTGCCCAGGCCTTCTTCGACGTTGAGGACTACGAAAGTTACGTCCGCATCCAAAGCGAATCGGCCGTGCGGCACCTGGCCAGTTCGTATGCTTACGATCACGGCGAAGAAAACGAAATCACTTTGCGCAGCGGAGCGGATGAAGTGGCCGTGGCCTTGCGGAAAGAGTTGCAAGAGCGGCTCGAAAAAGCCGGCGTGGTTGTGCAGGAAGCGCGTCTCACCCATTTGGCCTATGCTCCGGAGATTGCCCAGGCGATGCTCCGGCGGCAGCAGGCGGAGGCGGTCATTGCCGCCCGCACGAAGATCGTTCATGGCGCTGTCAGCATGGTGGAAATGGCTCTGCGCGATTTGGCCGAACGCAATGTGATTCACCTCGATGACGAACGCAAAGCCGCGATGGTGAGCAACCTTCTCGTGGTCCTGTGCGGTGAAAGTGAGGTCACGCCCGTCGTCAACACCGGGACGCTTTATACCTGATCGTCCCGTGGAGTCGCGCAAAGCATTTTTAATTCGCATTGATCCTGAGTTGTGGAAAGAGCTCGAAAAATGGGCTCAGGATGAACTGCGCAGTGTCAATGGGCAGATCGAATATCTGCTCAAACAAGCGGTGCAAAAACGCAAGAAGGCCGAGGAGGACGACGCGTAAGCCGGCTGGCTCGTTCAAAAAGGGAACCTGGAATTCTCGAACGAGTGGTCCGTGCGACGAGACGCGCGCGGGAAGATTGGGCGAGATGGAAGAAGGCGCACCCGACCGCTTGAAACGCCTGGAATGCCAGCTGCCTCCTTGACAATTCCTGGGCGTTCTCAAGACTCAACCGCCATGTCATCTTTACCGCAGCAATTCTCGAATGTGACGGTCGTCACCAAAGCGAATGTTTACTTTGACGGCAAGGTCGTCAGCCATTCCGTGCTCTTTCCCGATGGCGCCAGGAAAACGCTTGGGTTGATTTATCCCGGGAAATTTCATTTTGGAACCGACAAGGCGGAGCGGATGGAAATTGTGGCCGGCGAATGCCGCGTCAAACTGGATGGGCAGACCGCAATTGAAACGTATGCGGCAGGGCAGGTGTTTGAAGTGCCTGCGAAATCGGGCTTCGACATCGAAGTGAACTCAGGGATTTGTGAGTACATTTGTTCGTTCCTCGAGGGATAAGCAAAGGCCCGGAAGTTGCGCGACGAAGTGACGGCGCGAATTGAATGCCGCACCACAACCCGCGCTGCGCATTCGTTTTTATCGACGCACCTTTGGCACTGATCGCAACGCCGGTCTAAACTCATCTTCGCCACGGAGCATCCGCATCAATTCATTCCGTCAGGGATAGGTTGGCGTTTCTTCGATCGGCAAGAACACACTAAACTCGGAGCCTTGACCGGGCTGGCTCCAGACATCGACACGTCCATGGTGCGCTTCGACGATGGCTTTCACGAGGCTGAGTCCGAGGCCGAGGCCGCGTTGTGACCGGCTTTTGTCGCCGCGAAAGAGCCGTTCCCAAATTCGGTTTTGCTCCTCGGTTGGGATGCCGATGCCTGTGTCGCGGAATCGCACGAGGATGTGTTTGGATTCGCGCCGCACTTCGATGCTTACATGACCCTCTTCCGCGGTGTATTTGATGGCATTGTCGAGCAGGTTGGCAAACACCTGTCGGATGCGATTGGGATCGACGAACGCTTCACAGCCAGGCCCGAACAGCCTGGCCACATGAATCCGCTTTTCTTCGGCGACATATTCGTAAAGCTCGACCACTTCATTGAGCAACGAGCAGACATCGACGCGTTGGCGCGCCAGTTTCATCACTCCGGCTTCCGCTTCTGCGACATCCATGAGCGTGTTCAACATGGTCAGAACGCGATCGGATTCCTCGACACAATCGGCCAGGGCTTCCTGCGAGCCGCCCGGATCCGGTTTGGTGCGCAGCGCCATTTCGGCCGTGCCGCGCAGACGTGTCAACGGCGTGCGCAAATCGTGGGCGACATTGTCGAGCGATTCGCGCAGGCCTTTGATGAGCGCCTGGTTTTTCTCGAGCAAACGGTTGAACAATCGCGCGAGCTCATCGAGTTCGTCATCGGTGTTCCGCTCCGGCACGCGGGCTCCGAGATTGCCGGTATCGATGATCGAGCGGGCGGTTTGCACAATTTGGCGGACCGGATGCATGGCGCGATGGGCGAACAACGCGCCGCCCATAATCCCGAGCAGCACGATGGGTGTCATGACCGTCAGAAAAATTCGGCGAAATGGCTGGAGCACCGTTTCACGGTTGTTGGTGCTGCGTCCGACTTGCAGGAGAGAACCATCGAACAGGGCCGTCGAAGCGAGCGTTAAATCCTTTTCGGCATCTTTGGGAATGCGCACCCAGGCCAGGCGTTGTTGAAACCAGCCGAAATCCACCACATTGGTGTCGAATTCAATCCAGTCTTCCGGTGCCGTAAGAAAAAGCACGGTTTTGCGGGGGCTGACGACACGCACGAAAAGCTTTTGTCGTGGATCTTCGCGATTGCGCGCGATCCAATCTTTCAGGGCGGGCACGCCGCCGGTTTGATAGAGAAGGGAGTACTCTTTGAGCCGGGCTTCGAGCGTCTCGCGATCTTTCCGCTCGATGGCCACAGAAACCAGGAGGTAAAGGAGCAGATAAAGAACAAGCGCGCTGGCGATGAAGATCGAGGCGTACCAAAGGTTCAGGCGAAAGCTGATGCTGCGGTTCAAGCGATCAAACAGCTTTAAGGACATAGCCAACTCCTCGCATGGTATGAATCATCTTTTTCGGAAAATCCTTGTCCACTTTGCTCCGCAATCGATGAACGAGCACATCGACCACATTGGTCTGCGGATCAAAACTGTAATCCCAAACATGCTCAAGAATCATGGTTTTCGTCACCACCCGTCCGGCATGGCGCATCAGGTATTCGAGCAGGGAAAACTCGCGCGCTTGCAATTCGATCCGCTGCCCATTTCGAGTGACTTCACGCGTCAGCAGATCGAGCGTCAGATCGCCCACCACCAGGCGCGTCGGTTCCGTGGGCGTTTGCGTGGCGCGCCGGATCAAGGCCTGCACGCGCGCCAATAATTCAGAAAAGGCAAATGGCTTGGTCAGATAATCATCACCGCCAGCTTGAAGTCCTTTAATGCGGTCATCGACAGTTGCTTTCGCGCTCAGAAAAATCACCGGCATGCGCACCCCTTCCTTCCGCAAGGACTGGACGAGGGAAAGCCCATCCAGTTTCGGCAGCATCACGTCCACCACCGCTGCATCATAGGCAGTGCTGCGCGCAAAAACATGCGCTTCTTCGCCATCCATGCAGTGGTCCACAGCAAATCCGCTCTGCTTCAATCCGTTCACCACGAACGAAGCGATTTTCTTGTCATCTTCCACAACCAGGACACGCATAGCACAATCGAATCGCTCAGAAGATAGGCGAGCTGGCGGCAAAAACCAATCGTTTGCTGTCTGGCGCGAAGTGGGCGCCTGGCGCGATTCCCGGTTCAGGGCTGGCCTTTTTCCGGTGACTTTCCGATTGACAGGTGCTGCCGGATTTTTTAACGAGAGGACATCTTCCAAAACTGATGATCATCCGGGCGGAAACTCATGCGACGGCGCGAACTCACCCTTCGGCCGGTGGCGCTCCGCGAT
>JBFMDG010000658.1:0-4439 GCA_040754135.1 Verrucomicrobiota bacterium | reverse complement strand
CACGGATCGGGAAACGGGTTTGTGGACATGGCGATACTCTGCGCGACCAGTCCGAATTTGTCCATGCTGCTGTTGCTTTAACCCTTCAACTCTTTAACCCTTCAACCCTTCAACCCTTCAACCGACCCACCGCGTCTGCCTTCAATTCTTTTCCAGCAACGTTTTCAACGCCTCCTCCATTTCATGCACTTTGAATCCGCGCGGGCCGCGCTCGCCGCGATAAGCGATCGTGCCGTCCGCCGCCAAAATGAACAGCCGATCAGGCATCGCATTGTAAGCTTTGGAAACGGTATCTTTCATGTCGTCCACGAGCACCGGAATCGTCAGCTTCAAATCCGCGACGCAGGAACTGGCCGCTTTCTCGCGCGCGGGAAGATCTTTCGGTTGGGCAATCTGAACGTGCTGGGCCGGATTGGAACTGTCGGTCGGGTGGGCCTCGCGAATATAGATCAGATAAAAATCCGCTTGTGCTTTGAACCGATCGTAAACTTCTTGCAGGCGCCCGGCCTGTTGCGCGAACGGTCCTCAGGTGTAAGAACCGAAAATGAGGACAGTCATCCGTTTCGGCTTGGCCAGGTTGACTGTTCGATCCCCTCGCAAAGTTTTCGCTTTGACTTTGGGCGCTTTGCTCCCCACGGCCGGCGCTGAATCCTTTCCTCCACCCTCTCGCATGCCGCTTTGCCACTCGTCCTGATCGAGAACACGATCGCGGTTGGCATCGGCATTTTTAAAAAACTGCGTCCATTCATTCTCCGAAATTTTGCCGTCCTGATCCTGGTCGAGACGTTGCATCAAACCTGGAAAACCAGGTCCTGGCCTGCCGGCTTCGGGACGATTGCCACTGGCGCCTGGGCCACGAAATTTGGACACCTCCTCCTCACTCAGAAATCCGTCTCGATTTGCATCCATCCGATCGAACATGGCGGGAAGGCCGGGGAATTCCTGGCGCGAAACCCGGCCGTCTTGATCCGCATCGCGCGTTTTCATGCGCTCCCAGGGATCGGGCCGTTCCTGTGCTTTGGAGGGAAAAACAAAAATGCATGCGAAGGCTAATAGGACTGCCGTCTGAAAAAAGTTCGAGAGCTTGTAACCTGAGCCGGGTTTGAGATTCACTCCATTCACAAGTTCACAAGATGAACGGAAGGGGCTGAGAGTTACAGTTTATTTTTCAGCGGGGGGCGATCCGGGTGGCTTGGGTTTTTCGCGGAGCGAGCGCACGCTCATGGCAATCCAGCCATCCAGCTCCATCGGCGGATTGAGCATCTGCGGAAACGCCTTCTTCAATGCCGGCATGGTGCTGGCCACGGCCACAAAATCCGTTGGACCGGCTGTCGCACGACCGAGCAATTGAAAATGCGCCAGCGTTCCCGGTTCCACCTGGCCTGGCACGCGGACTTTTAAGGTCGTTTCTTTTTTCTTTTCCCCAATGACAGCGTCGTCCAGGTCGCAATCGAAACCGAGTCCTGCGATCGAAAGCTGAATGGCGCCGTCATACTCCCAGCGCTGAGCCGTTACCTTTAGACTGGTCGTGCCGCCTTGATCGATTTCCACTTTCTCGGTCTCGACGCTTAATTCGAATCCGGGCTGGAAGGTGGCCACGTCGAGCCGATACCACAGCTCCGGGTCGCCTTGCTGGCTCAGTTCTTCGACCAGTAAAAAATATTTTCCAGATTGCTCGAAAGCGTTGGTCAACGATCCGTCCTGCGTATCGAGGACTTTTGATTCGGCCAGTGCGGAACCATCCGGCTTCAAGAGGCGGAGGCGCAAATCGCAAGGAGATCCGAGCGAACGCGACCTGCCCGCAAACACGAGACGCTGCGGTTGGGCGACGTTGAATTCATACAGATCGCGATCACGTCCGGCTTGAAAGGCGGCGCTGATCGTGCAGGGCCAGGTGATGCGAGTGGCCCGGTTGGTTTGATCGTTCGGTTCCTTTTCCACAATTCGGGTCCAGTCGGGCGAGGGGATCGCCGAACTTAATTT
The DNA here is from genome assembly GCA_040754135.1 of Verrucomicrobiota bacterium. Classification (GTDB taxonomy): domain Bacteria; phylum Verrucomicrobiota; class Verrucomicrobiia; order Limisphaerales; family SIBE01; genus JBFMDG01. Next base: position 2,456 of record JBFMDG010000658.1, on the reverse strand, counting down.
CGATGTCAGTGGCAGAAACTTCAGTTTGGTCAGCGGTTTGGTTCCAAAACGAAGATGGTAAAAATGTTTGCTGCCACCGCTGTAGGTCACATCGCGCAATTCCAGGTAAAAGTTTCCTTTCGACGGCGCTTGAAAAGAAACGATCGCATCCCGAACCGCTCCCAACGCGTCATCGCAATAGGCGAATTCCTTGCCTCCCGCATCGAGCACCCGCACGATTGGATCGAGGGCCGATCCGATTCGATGCGCGACAATTTCGAAATGGAATCGCTGGTTGCGACGGCTGGCGAATTGAAAGAACTCGAATTCGCGTTCACTGCAAGCGCCCTCGAAGGCGCCGGGGCCGTTCAGCGGAAAGGCTTGAGCGAGGTTCCCATTCGATGCTGGAACTTCATGCGCACCGAACGGGTCGAGCAGAAGCAAATGCCAGTTCGAAACACCATTGGTGGTGGCGATGCGAATAACGCCGATGCCCGCGGGCTGCTCCGCCGGCACGGCGATGCGAAAACGCGCTTCGGAAGATTTCTTGTCGGCGGTTGCGCCGGCGATCGTTTCGATTGCGGCGGGAAAACTCGTCCAGAGCAGCGGAGCAGCGGAGAGATTCTCGCCCTGGACGGTCAGAATGTTCGTTTGCCCGGGAACGAGGCTCAATGGCGTGGTGCGGTTGATGGAAGGTGATTGCGCGAAAGCACTCAAGTTGAACATCAGGCAGCCCAGGACAAGGACGCAAGCGTGCCGATGAAATCGCGCGTTTAACAAAGGGCAAATGGCCATGCGAAACTTCAGGCCATGATTCCCATGACCGGCTTGCCTTCCGCAATACGCAAGGGGCGATTGCCCACACCCACCACTTCCGTTTCGGGATCGATGCCAAGCAGATAAAACATCGTCGCGGCGAGATCATCCGGGCGCACCGGATTCTCCGCCGGATACGCGCCATCCTTGTCGGACGCGCCGTAAACAAAACCGCGTTTCACACCGCCGCCCGCAAGCAACACGGTGTAACATTGCGGCCAGTGATCGCGGCTGATGTTGTCATTGATTTTCGGCGTCCGCCCGAATTCGCCCATCCAAACGACCAGCGTTTTTTCGAGCAGACCGCGTTCATCCATGTCTTCGAGGAATGTGGGCAGTGTCTGATTGGTCAAGGGCAGATGGTATTTCTCTATGATGGGATACATCCGTGTGTTGTTGAACCCGTGCGTGTCCCATCCGCCCGAAGTCGTGCTTTGGCCTCCGATGCTGTCGGAAAAGTAAACTGTGACAAAACGCGTTCCGGCTTCGACCAAACGCCGCGCCAGCAAACAGCTCTGGCCATAGGTGCTGCGCCCATAGGCATCGCGCAGTTTTTCCGGTTCCTCCGAAAGGTCAAAAGCTTTTCGCAATTTGGGCGAGTGCAACATGGCCAGCGCCTTCTCGTAATAGGCATCGAGGCCCTGCGCCGTGGCGGAGAATTCAAGTAGACGCGACTGCGCATCGATGAGTTTTTGCAGCTCGCGCCGCTGGGCAAGCCGATCGTAAGTGAGATTCGAAGGGAGCGTCAGCTCAGGTAAATTGAACCCCGGCCCGTTCGGATCCTGGGTGAACAAAAATGGGTCATGCACTTTTCCCAGAAAGCTCGCGTGTTGACCCGGTGTCACCGAACCGTCGCGAATCACATAAGGATAAGCCACGGAAGTGGGAATCTCGCCCGAAACCGGAGCCAGCTTGTCCACCACGGAACCGTAAGCCGGGAACAACTCGATCGAATCGCGCAGGCGAATGTCGTCGCTGGGTGGCGCGTGCCCGGTCAAGGCGTAATACGAGGCCGAGTTATGATTCTTCATCGTGTGGTGCATGCTCCGTATGAGCGTGACCTTATCCATGACCTTGGCGACCCGCGGCAGATGTTCGTTCACCGTGATGCCAGCCACATTGCTGGCCATCGGTTTATGCGGACCGCGAATGCCTTCAGGCCGGTCCGGTTTCATATCGAACATGTCGATGTGACTGGGTCCGCCGAATTGAAAAAGAAATATGACCGACTCCGCGCGCCGTTTGATGGGAACCGCCGGCGCAGGACCGGCTGCAAGATTCCGGGCGAGAGCTTCTGCCTGGAGCAGCTTCGGAAGTGTCAATCCCAACAATCCCAAACCGCCGATTTTGAGCAAATGACGCCGCGAGATGGCGGTCTGGTAGAACTCAGCACACGCAGGCGATTTCATGATGCGAATTCCAAGATCGGCTTTTTCGAGAGCGTCCGCGAAGTTCCGACGATCACAGAAATGGAGGCTTGAGAGATCGAGCGGCCCTCTTCGATTAAGACAGTGTCACACATGGCGAACTCTTCGGGTGCGGCTTGTTTCCGAATACTGTTTCGTCTGCATTCTTGAATGTCAACGCCGCGATTGATTCGCAGCGCTCTTGTCGACTCTTGTCGGCGGATGAACTCACAAGGTGATTGGCGAACTATCTCC
>JBFMDG010000657.1:0-4441 GCA_040754135.1 Verrucomicrobiota bacterium | reverse complement strand
TCAAATGATGAATGGTGCCATCGCTCATTTGCGCGAAGGCTTGCGCACAGAAAACAAAACTGAACTGCAATCGCGGATGACCAGCCTTGAACAAGCCGCCTCAAAATGGCTGCGGCCGTACCCAAATCCAGGCATCCGCGATAATGTCAAAGAATTACTCGTCGCCGTCACTGTCATTCTCAGCTTCACAACGTTTTTCCTGCAGCTCACCAAAATTCCCACCGGATCGCTGCAGCCGACTTTGTTCGGCATTACTTACACGAACCTGATCAGCCGGCCGGATGCGGTCATCCCGGGACGCATGCAAAGGATCTTGGATTATTGGATCAAAGGGATTCAATATTTCCATGTCGAAGCCCAAGCGGAGGGCTATTTGGTGGTGCAGCCGCCGCGCCGGGTTTTTCCATTCATCAAAAAACAAACTCTCGTGATCGGCGGCAAATCTCACACGATGTGGTTTGTCAATGATGAGCTGACCGCTCGCGCAGGGCTCCATTCCGGGATGCAGTTCCGCAAAGGCGATGACGTCATCAAAATGAAAGTCGTGGCTGGGGATCATTTATTCGTGGATCGCATCACCTACAACTTTCGAAAACCCGAACGCGGCGAAATCATCGTGTTCAAGACCAAAGGCATCGAACCACTGCCGCAAAATCAATTGTACATCAAACGCCTGGTCGCGCTGGGCGGTGAACGTGTTCGAATTGGCGATGATCAACGATTGATCATTAACGATCGCCGGCTCGATGCTTCGACGCCTCGTTTTGAAAATGTTTACACGTTCGATCCCACGCAACGACCTGAAAACAGTTACTTTGGACATGCCAATGCCCGGGTCGGGCGGAAATTCGGCTCCGATCACGTCGCGCCGTTGTTTCCTGACGAGCGCGCAGAGTTTCTTGTGCCGGAGAACGGTTATCTGGCCATGGGCGACAACACCTTGAACAGCTCGGACTCACGCAGTTGGGGAGCAGTTCCGGAGCAGAATGTGATTGGGAAGGCGTGGTTGGTATATTGGCCGATCACGGAACGCTTCGGGTTTGGCTATCGTTAAGATCTGGCCAGGCAAACCTTTACAAATCGAAAAGCCCACAAACCGCTGGAGATCACATCTTTCGCACAATGTGTGTTATGTCATTCTTGAAAATATCGAGGGTTCCGACTCTCGCGCTTGCCTTGTGGATGGAAAGTCGTTCGTGGTTTGAGGTGTTTCGGGCCAATGGGTCGATAACTTTAGTCACGCCTGCAGCGGCGCCCCCGATCCGATTGAAGCCCGATACAAAAGCATAAAGTCCCCACCCGGCCTTGCGGCCAAGTGGGGACAAATGGGGGATGGGAGTTCGCCACGCTCTCTTTCCCGCGCTGGCATTGGGCGCCTCATGGGCTGCCAGCTTCCCGACGCTATTCTCCACGGCAAGCGGAGTTTTCGGCCTCGTAGCAGGACCGTCCAGCGCCTTGCGGCGACTGGATTATTGAGTGAGGCTTTTCAGCTCGCTTCGACTGGTGGTTGCGCCACCGGCCTGCGAACCAGGCCAAGACACGTCTGTGACTTCGGTTCCGCGTCTTGACCACTTAGCGCCGGGTCAGCCACCGCTTTTGACGGTGCGTTCGCCCGGTGCCACGGGTCTCGCCTCTTCTCTCTCAGGTTGCATTTCGCTCACAGGCCAGCGGTGCCGTTTTTAACATCGCCGGCGTGGCGGAAGGGGGTTACCGGGTCCTGCCGAGACCTGGTGTCCTTCCCGAATCGAGCGCTCTCTTTGTCCACCTTTCGATGGATTTCGTTGGCGAAGGTCTATCGAGAATCGCCAGAGCGGCTCGTCCGTGCTGGAACGCAGTAGCAACCATTTACCCTCTGGGTAACTGCGAATCGCCCAGGCCCGAAACCAGCCTGAACTACTTGACTCAACTCGGATCGGTTTCTTATCGACCCTTGTCGCTCAGCTCCTGATTCGCAATGACTGACAACGTGCGACCGCTGCCAGAGGAGCTGGTGAATCCTGCCTCCGCCAATCCAACCTTGCGGCCGGATTTTATGAGGGGCCAAGCCAACCAGCCTGACTCAGCCTTTCCCCAGTTACCTGGGATTATCCTTGAAACGCTGAACCTCATTCTTTCGTTTGCTGCCCAGCATCTCAGTTCTTTCAAAGAACTGCCAACATCGTATCAGAAAACCTCCATCCGACAATGAATTCTTATGCACAGCTTATTCACTGAATCACCAGACAGACCGCGCGCGCTTGGGCTCGCAAAACCCGCATGAATAAAGGGGCGTACGCAGGTCTCCCGATTTTGGCTTTAGAAAAATTTCGCCCGCTAAACGCCGCGGTGAATAACTTCTCGGCATCGGCTTCTGATTTCAATAGGGAAAAAAAATGCGCGACGGTAAAAGTCTGCGAAACTGCCGCATGCTCAGGATCGCAGGCAAAATCCCTCTCATAAAGGAAGGCGGGGATGCAGTTGCTTTCTCGTAGTCGCGTCCTCCTGTGAAACGATTCCACACAGTTGATCTGCTGCGCCGGATGTACATCAATCGACATCTTGCTCCTCGAGCACAAGACTTCTGCCAGTTTAGCGCGTTGTTGAACTCAAACATTCTCCGAGTCATCGTTGACGAATGTGTCGGTCCTCAATCGGAACTGATGCTGCGGTTTCGGCAGACGCTCGCCCCAGGGCATCCCGTCGAGTTTGTCTGGCTCGCGAAACGTCATCGGGCCATTCCCGATGTCAGACTGCTCGGCGGACTGCTTGGTCCCGACACGATCCTGCTGACATCCGACCGTGTTTTGCACAACCAAGCTTGTGACCTTGGCTTCCGTTCCTGCACGCTAGACGAACGGAGTCATTTGCGACAAACAAAGTTGCCGGGTATTTCGGCGCCTAAGCCGGTCGCTCTCGCCAGCCGAAGCGAGTTGGAACTCGATTACGTTCGCCCTGCCAATCCGCTGGCTCAGGCATTGAAGATGGGAATGACGGAACGGAATTTAAAGCATTACAGGACACGACGGCGGCGCATCCGCAGTCACTTTGGATCGCAGGAAAACATCGCGAGCGTTGCACTGACGATTGGGAGCAAGGCCACTAAGAACGATGGCCTATGCGGTTACTTCCTCAGGGTGGCTGGCAAATCGGGAGTGAAAGGGCTCCATGCCAGTGAAGGTTACAGCATCTCGCCCGCGGTTGAATGGAAGCCGATCGGGTGCTTGATTCACGGTTTGCGCGAACTGCATCTGCTCCAACTCGAGACTGTTCCCGCACAGATTTATATCATCCCGCCCGCCTCGCTGGCACTGTGTCAGGGACTGCTGCAGCCACAGGCTGTTGCCGAGCCGCGATCGGAGGGCGAGGCTCTTCAGCGATTGTTGAAGGGACTGGCTGCCGTGAAAGTTTTCGCCTGTGCAAAAGGGTCACTCTTCGAGCGCATGGAAAGAAAGCTCAACCAGCTGGCCTTCTCGCGCTCCAATGAACTGCTTCCTGTAGAATTCGACCGCATCGTTCGTGCGCTCAACGACCCGTGCTAACGCATGAGTCGAGCGGCGCGGAGTGGTGAAAAACGTTTCGGCTCCAACTTCCGAAAACCCGAACGTTCAGAACTGGAGCCAGTTGTCGGATTTGAACCGACGACCGACGGTTTACAAAACCGTTGCTCTACCACTGAGCTAAACTGGCTTCCCAAGGCGGGCAAAAGTAGCATGCTTTCTCCGCGGATCAACGCGGAAGCTCATAAATTCGCCCGGGCGAACGAGGGCATTTTAAGTGAGCCAACTCCGTGATGGCAACCAGTTTTCATTGGGAATATTTCTCACAAAAAAAGGTAACGGAAACCATGGAGCTTTCCTTCACTTCCTCCCTTTCGTTTACGGCCATCGGTACAAGACAAAACTTTCCGGCAGAGGCTCTGCCATAAGTGATGCTCTGCCACGTCGCGGCGTCGTCCCCGGGTAGCCCGGGTAGGGCGTTTTGCACATTTCGATTGTAAGGTAGGGATGAATTTTCTATTCCTCATCAATGGCAATGGAATGGCGCTTGAGGCGATGGGCTTCAATTCTCTTTCTGAGCTCCCTTTCAATTCTGGCGCAACCGGACAACGATCTGTTTGTAAACCGATTTCATTTGGAGGGCACCAGCCTGACCGTCAGAGCATCCAACCTGGATGCGACTCTTGAACAGGGCGAACCCAATCACGGTACAACCAGCGTAGCCACTCGGTCGGTCTGGTGGACCTGGATCGCGCCGGCTTCGGGCACGATTTGGATCAAGAACGATGTTCCCGGTGATTTTTTCACGGCCATTTATGAAGGTGACCGCTTCGACAGTTTGAAGCGGGTCGCGGCCAGTGTGCGGTTCGGTTCCGAGCTGATCGCGCCGGTCCATTCTGGAGTGGTTTACCAGGTGGCCAGGGCGGCTCACAATTCCTGGCAGGGATCGGATGTGAGTTTTCAGA
>JBFMDG010000656.1:0-4461 GCA_040754135.1 Verrucomicrobiota bacterium | reverse complement strand
CGGCTGTTTCCTCTAGCCAGGTTGGCAAAATTGGTTGTGATGCGCGTGTTGTCTGAAGGACGATAGTCTTCATCGAAACAAATGCTTTTAATGGCAAATGTAAAATCTTTACTCATTGTGATCTGGCAACCTGATTTCTGAAATGAAGTCAGCAAATACTTCTTGCTTTTTCGGAATTTTATGCGAGGTCATTCATGAATAAAAGTGAATTGATTTCATGAAACCATTAGATATTTTCATGGCATGCGGTCCGTGTTGACTTGCCTGCGGATTTGACCTGGCCGATAGCCTGGAGGCTAGGTCACGGAGCGAGCTTGGCGAATACCTTGTGGGATAGGACGGTTCGCTCGCTTCGGAGCGAATCTGGCGGTCAACTGTGACGGGGAGGGCGCCGCGGCGATTTGGGAGATGCCCCGGACGTTACGCAGCGCGGCGCCGGTTTCGCCCGAATACGGTGTCTTCAAGCCGTTCGGCTTGTTTATCCGGATACAGATGGCGAGCTCAGGATTCCGATGCAGAACCGTCATCCCCGTAGAACTTCACGCCCAACTGGATGCGTTCCCGGCCGCTGCCCACGCGATGCCAAACTTTTCAGCGAAGCGGATCTTTTCATCCTTGCGCAGTTCGTATTCCTTGAGCGGATGAATATTCGGGTTATAAAAAAGATCGTGAAGCCGAAGCCCGGCGCCACCATGGCTTCCCCGGAGCAGAACGTTCAGACGTTGGAGCGATCTTAGGGCTTATCGTCAATGAAGAAAAATGGCATTATTTTATCCGTCCATTAGATTCCTTCATTCTTGTCTGGTTTATCCATTTCCATGCTCGAGCGCGTTCATCTCGTCATCGTTCGCGAAGTGGCCCGTCAGGGCTCACTCACCGCGGCCGCGGAGTCGCTTTTTCTTACGCAATCGGCGTTGAGCCACACGGTCAAGAAGGTCGAGCAGCAGCTCGGCACCCCGATCTGGCACCGCGAGGGGCGCAGCCTGCGCCCTACGCAGGCCGGCCAGTATCTGCTCTCGCTCGCCGAGCGGCTTTTGCCCCAGTTCGAACTCGCCGAGGAGCGCATGAAGCAGTACGCGGCGGGCGAGCGCGGCACCCTGCGCATCGGCATGGAATGCGCGCCGTGCTATCAGTGGCTGCTCAAGGTCGTTTCACCGTATCTGGCGCGATTTCCCGATGTGGACGTGGATGTGAAGCAGCGCTTCCAGTTTGGTGGGATCGGCGCGCTGATCGGTTACGACATCGACGTGCTGGTGACGCCCGATCCGCTCAACCGCCCCGGCCTGCGTTTCGAGCCGGTGTTCGACTACGAGCAGGTGCTGGTGGTCGCGGAAAATCATCGGCTGGCAGGTGAGCGCTATTTGAAACCGGAACAACTGATCGACGAAACGCTCATTACCTATCCCGTGGAAACCGACCGGCTTGACATCTACAACCAGTTTCTACGCCCCGCCGGCATCATTCCGCGACGGCACAAAACGATCGAGACGACGGACATCATGCTGCAGATGGTCGCGAGCCACCGTGGCGTGGCGGCGCTGCCTAAATGGCTCGCGGAAGAATACGCGGACCGCATGCCGCTCGCGACCGTAAAGCTCGGCAAGGACGGCATCGCCAAGCAGATTTTCCTCGGCACGCGCGAGGACGATGCGGTGGTCGATTATCTGAATTCATTCGTCGAGTTCGCGCACGAGTCGAACTGGCAGGCACCGCGCGTACGGCGCTGACCACTGTGGACCTGGCGGCACTGGGCGCAGGCGTCGCACCCAACTCTATCGCGCGCTGTACAAACCCACGAAAGACCGGACGTACCGGTTCAACGCTTTGGGCCAGCGACCAACCATCATCGTTTGAGGCGTTGCGGATAAGGCGGCAATGAACGTCCGCAGTGACGGCCCAAAGCGGCGATACTGAAACGTCGCATGGGTGATCGCTGTGGGTCGACTTTTGCCGGCAACATCGGGCGGCAATCTGGCCAACAAGCGACGTTGGCCGTGCGCTTTTAAGCCGCTTCGAACAATGCGAGTAACCACAACGAGTCGAGTTGAACAGACCGAATCAGTTCACAAGCGGGCAGAACCCAAGTTTGCGTCCCCACATTCGAGGCACTACACCCGCTCAAGAAAAAGCAGGTGTGGCCGATAGTATGAACGGGGGGCGGTTTCGAATCACGCGGTGTTTATAAACATGCTCCATTCTTCACGCGCCTTTAGTCATCAAACTGAAAATGATTAAATCAAAGTTAAAATCCCTGAAAGTGGTTCTCCTTGTTTCGATGTGCGTTTCCATCACAGCATGCACAGTGCCTCCTTTTGCAAGAACGCCTTCGGCCGTTTCCTTCTCACGAGAAATGGAAGGATCTTTTAAGGTGGTGGAGTCTGTAAAAAGCAGGGCTGGATTTTCCCGTATGACGACTTCATTCAACGCTGACGGAACGAGTGGCAACCTCGTTGTCGAGTACTCAGATAAGAAGCCTCCGTTAAATGTTAGTTTGTTCGATTGCGCCTCATTTGCTCGCCACATTCGCCCGGGGTTTATGTATGACGGCGCTGCAGTCGAGCAAGATATACATGAAGTGCGTTGTCGTTCGGTCGGTTCACTTTGGCGCTTCGCCATCTTTGAGAAGGGAACGCCGGGGATGAATATCACTGACAAAACTACCGCTGCGACGGGATACGAATTTGCTTTTACCGTTCCCTTTCCATCGATCTTTGCGGTCCAACCTGATAATCAGATGTAATCGATGAGCCGCGCGCTTTACGTGCATCTGGGGTGTAACCGTGTACCCGCCTTGCGGCGGCGCACCGATCATGTTTTGAGCGACCGTTTTAGGTAAAGCGGAATGGTCGAAACGGGTCGAGCTGAGCCGGCCGCGTCAGGCAGCGCCCGCCCAACAGCCGACCTTCGGCGCCGCGATGAAGATCATGGACAATTTGATCTGTTCCCACCGTCTGCTGGTATCGCCCAACCGAGCTTCAGCCCGATAACAGAACTGCAGTTTCAAACCGGCCGGTTTCTACTTTTAAAAACCTCGCCTACCTGAGGCGCGTGCGATCCTCAATGCTTGCGTTCAGGACGATCAAACATCCTTCTAATCGTTTTGAAGCATTGGTCACGAGTGCCAGCAGACTCGACCGCTTCCCGCCCCATGCGAGCAGACCAAAAACGACCTCCATGACAACGATGAATTTCCGTTGACGCCTTGGTGTACCGTGTGTCACATTATGAATATGACACTATTCGATTACAAACCGCAATCGGGTCAGTCGATATTCGACGCCGTGGTTTTCGCCGCCAAGCGCGCCTTCATCAGCGGCGAATACCTGCCCGGACAGGAGTTTCCGTCGGTGAGGGCGTTGGCGGCAGACCTGAAAATTCACCCAAACACGGCTCACAAGATCGTCCAGCACCTGGTCCACGAAGGCTGGCTGGAGGCGCGGCCGGGGATCGGGACAATCGTCTGCGAGCCGCCCCAGGCGCGCCCGGGCGAAAAGGCGCAGTTGCTGGGCCACGAAGTCGAGGCACTGGTGGTTGGCGCACGTCGCGTCGGCCTGACGCAGGAGGAATTGCTCGGCGCCATCATTGAACGCTGGAACCGGATCGACATAGCGCGGGGAACACAAAATGATGATTGAGGCCCGGAATATCGAGAAGCGCTTCGGCCTGAATGAGGCGCTCAGTGGCTTGAGTTTCTCGGTCGCGGAGGGGAGCGTCTATGCGCTGATTGGCGCCAATGGCGCGGGCAAAACGACCACCATCAAGATGATGCTGAACATTCTGGCGCCGACACGGGGAGAGCTCACATTGATGGGGACGCCATCACGTGAACTGACAAGCTACCACTTTAGCCAGATCGGCTATGTTTCGGAGAGCCAGGTGCTTCCTGGGCAAATGACCGTAGGTGCCTATCTCGACTACCTGAGGCCGTTTTATCCGAATTGGGACGAGACGCTCGAAAGAACCGTGTTGGCGCGGTTCAAGCTGCCGGTGGACCGCAAAATCCGAAGCCTTTCACATGGTATGCGTATCAAGGTCGCGCTTGTCGCGGCCCTGGCCTTCAAACCAAAGCTGCTGGTGCTCGATGAACCGTTCAGCGGCCTGGACCCGCTGGTACGCGACGACCTGGTCGAAAGCGTGCTGAGACATGGCGAAGACCTCACTATCTTCATCTCGTCGCACGAACTGAACGAAATCGAGGGTTTCGTTAGCGACGTCGGTTTTCTTGACCAGGGTCGCCTGCTGTTCGAAGACTCGATCGAGGCCTTGAACGCGCGCGTTCGCCTGATTCGCGTCACGTTGCAATCGCCGGCACGTCCCCCCGATATTTTGCCCAAGACATGGATCGATACCGGCACGTCGGGCAATGTTCTAAGTTTTGTGCATACGGCGTTTGCTGAAGACCGGCTGGCGTCTGAAATCGCCGCTGTATTCGGCGACGTCAGGTTCGTTCAGGCCGAGCCG
>JBFMDG010000655.1:0-4468 GCA_040754135.1 Verrucomicrobiota bacterium | reverse complement strand
TAAAGCCGCGGTCCGGAGCGCGGGTCTTTGCCCCGCACGGTTTCGGATGGCCGGGACGCGAGAGGAATTGGCGAGCGTGTTGAGCATGGGGACGTGCTGCGGCTTATAAAGCCGCGGTCCGGAGCGCGGGTCTTTGCCCCGCACGGTTTCGCAAGGCCGGGACGTGAGAGGAATTGGCGAGCGTGTTGAGCATGGGGACGTGCTGCGGCTTATAAAGCCGCGGTCCGGAGCGCGCTGGAGCAGGGGAGCGGGGCTACTTTTCCTTCAGTTCGATTTCACCGGCCCAATCTTCGGGTGGCGGGCTGGCGCGGAATTCCGCGATGCGCGCCAGATAGAATAGAGAAGGGCCATCGACCGGTTTGATTTCGAGCACGCGTTTGAATTCCGTTTCCGCGGCTTCCCAATTCTTGCGTTGAAAATGAAAAAGGGCGCTTTCGAAGGCGGCGCAAAAGACGCGCAACGATTCCGCTTTTTCCGTCCCGCCGAGAATCTCGTGCACCTCGACGTAGCGATCGGAACCTTTAAACCGGAAGTAACCGACCTTTCGGCTGGTAAACGAGCGCTCGACCACTTTTTGAATGTCGCGCGTGGCGAGAATTTCCGTGCCGAGAAATTTGTTCAAGCCTTCGAGGCGCGAAGCCACATTGATCGAGTCTCCAATGGCGGTGTAATCGAACCGTTTGGTGCTGCCGACATTTCCCACGCAAGCGGTGCCGGTATGCAGGCCAATGCGCGTGCGCAGCGGCAGGCTGTGGTGCGTTTCTTCGAATTCAATGATGTTTTGCTGGAGCAAAAGCGCGGCGCGACAGGCGCGTTCCTGTTGGTCCGGCTGAACAAAGGGCGCATTCCAAATCGCGAAGACGGAATCGCCGATGAGCTTCACGACCGTGCCATCGGTCTCGTGAATGCAGGACAGGGCGCGTTCGAAATAATTATTCAGCATTTGGAACAAGTCCTCCGGATTCATTCGCGCTGTGATCTTGGTGAAGTTGGCAATGTCCGTGAACATGATGCTGACTTCCTGCATTTCGGCGCCGGGTTTCAGGAGTTTTGGATCTTTCAAGATTTGATCGACGCGATGCGGAGACAGGTGAAGGACGAGCGATTCTTTCAACATCCGTTTTTCGACATGGAGCCGGACCGAATTGTAAACGAGCGAAAACACCAGCGCGGTGGGCACCTGCACTCCGGCCATGGCGGCCCAGGTGAACCAGGTTTCGGTCAAGGGGAGCAGCATGAGTCCGGTGAGCGTCAGCGCCAAGGCCACGCCAATGGCGGTGAGCGCGGCTGCGACCGGGGAGAGCAGGACCAGGCCTGCGCCGAGCGCAATGCCCGCAATGCCAATCACGATCACTTCCACGAGCGTAGGCCAGCGCGTGAACCAGTCGCCCCGCTGCAGATTGAGGCAGGCGGTGGCTTGCACCTCGACGCCCGGCATCATTTCTGAAAGCCAGCGCGAATGCGGAGTTCGAAATTGATCCAGTTGCGCGTGCACGACGCCAGCGGTTGCTTTGGCTCCGACAAATACCACTTTGCCCTGGAACAAATTCGGCGATACGCCATCGGGTTTCATTACATCCGAGTATCGGACATGCGGGAGAGAACCGGGCGGGCCGTAGTATTTGAGCCAGCGCTCTTGCATCCGGTTTTGCGGTGAACGTGTGATTTCCGCTCCGGCCGCTTCAGCGGCGGCCCAGGCGAGGCTGGGTTGGCCCGGAGTTCCCGAAGGCAATTGACGCACAAAATGATCGAGGTTGCTCAATCCCCAGCCGCGGGCGCTGGTCAGCAATTCAGCCGCCGGCATTTCCGTGCTGCCACCCGCCAGAGAAACGGCGCCGCTCACCGGATTGTCGGCTTGAGGAGTGAACAGGCCCGCGAGCACCACGTTGCCATGCCGGCGCATGGCCGCGGCCAGGTCTTCAGTGCCGCGCTGGAAATTTTCAAGCCGCGATCGGAACCCCGCGTCTTCGAGCGACCCAGCCGCCGCCATATCGTTGGTGGAACTGAACACAATATCCAACACGACGGCTTTGGCTCGATCCTGGGTGAGCCGATCCACCAGCTTTGCGTGCAATGACCGGTCCCAAAGCCCGTTCGGATCCTGGCGCAATTCCCGGTGCGAAACGTCGTCCATATACACGATGATGAGCTCGTTCACCGGCTGGTCCTTGGAAAAGAAAAACGAGTAATCGTAACTCACTTCACGGAAGTACTGCCCGAGGTAAGTGAAGTAACAGATCCAACCCGCGGCCAGAGTCACGAGCGTGCCAATCCCCGCGCCGAACCAGCGCTGGTGCACGTTCCGCGGCCAGGGGACTTTAGAAGCGAGTTTCACAAATTCAATTTTAGCCGCGCGGCGAAAGTGCGTTCGCGGGGCAGTTCCGCATGAAGATTCAGCGGGTTCAACCGGTAATCCTGGCCGCCAATGTTCAGCACGCCAAGGCTCACTTCGGCAATGCGATTGCGGAATCGATATCCCAACCAGGCGTTGCTCTGCCAGAATTCATCGCCCGGCCGATCCGGGGTGTACCCGCGATTGCTTTGCGCGAACCAGTTCAAATCGGCCTGCGCAAAAAAACCGCAGGGCACGTAATGCACCACGTAAAGCATTGCGTGTTGCAGCGTGCCGCGCGTTTGCGTGGCCGCCGACGCCAGCGCGCGCACCGGCACGTCCGGAAATTGCGCGGTCAATTCCGCGTCGCTAATCCGATATCTCGCACCGAACGACCAGCGTTCGCCCAGAAGCTGGTTCACGCTCACGTTCAAGGAGCGCTCTTCGAATTCGAGCGTCTCTGTCAGCGTTGCCGCGAAGGCAGGTTCAACCACGCCCGGGATGCGATCGGGCGACATGAACACGCCGCGCTTTCGGTCTCCTTCCGATTTCAGAATTTCCCCTTCCACACTGAAGTAAGTGCGCGTCGCAAACCGATGATCGAATCCGAGCGCGGTGGTTTCCTGCATCATGCCGGGAGCGGCGCCGATTTCCGATTCGGGCGCGAGACTGCGAAACGCCTGAATGAAACCGGCCACTTGCGCCGGTTCGAGCCGCACGCTCGCGTCGTAATAAAGTCCGCCCAGCGAGCGCGTGTAGGCGCCACGAAACCAGGTGTTCGGCGCCAGCGCCCAAAGGAATCCCACTTTCGGCGAAACGCGATCCTTCTCGCGCTCGCCCTCGCTGATGGGCGCTTGATCGATGTTGTTGGGAAACACAAGGCGATCGTAACTAAGACCGCTGATCAGTTGAAACGCGTCGAAGATTTGCCAATGCGAATAACCGTAGATCGAAAATCGTTCGAGATCAGCCGAGATGAACTGATCGATGGCATTCAATTCTGCAACGGAATTGGTGCCCAGCAAATTCGCGGGAAACGCTGTCGCCGATCGGAAGACATTCAACCGCGATTCGGTTTCACCGGCTTGCCATCGGCTCCCGGCGATGAGCGTGTGTTTTTCGGTTTGCCAGAGGTGTTGGAGTTCCGCCGTCCAGGCTTCGAGTGCGCTCGCGTAGGTTTGATGAAATGCCCGCGGTTGCAAGCCGCGCCGGATGGAATCATCCCGATTCAAAGCCAATGTGAGAAATGGCGCGTCCGGATCGGTCAGTTCGATTTCATCGTCGAGTCGTCCCACCAGCAAAAGTGTGTGGCTGCCCGGCGCCCATTCATGGTGCCAGCCGGCAAAGGCATTGGGCTCCTGCCGTTCGCGGAAACGCAGTGTGGAACTGAAAAATGACGGAGACGCCGGATCATAAACTTGCCGGACATCGCCTGATTCAAGCTGGTAATAGTTGGCGAAGACGAGCAGTTGATCCTGCGCGGTGAGCTGTTGCTTGAATTTTCCGTAAACGGTCCACTGTTCGACATCTTCGTTCGGGCGCTGTCCCTGGCGGCGGGTGTAAATCACGTCGCCGGCGTAGCTCGATCCGCCAAAAGTTCCGAAGTGCGATGCGTACTGGTGCCAATCGCCTGCGCTCTGATATTCCGTGCCGCTGCTGAATCCGAGGCGATCGCGCGCGAACAAGCGCGAGTAATCCTGTTGGGAAATGGTTTGGGAAAGCGAGCCGGCCCCAATGGGTGCAAGGAGATTGGCCAGCAGCAGCTCGCTGAACCAGGGCGTTTCATAACGCAAATTGACCTGGCGCGGGTCGCGCAAAGCATCGTAGCTGTTGGCCAGAAAAAGATGAGCCGAAGCGTTCGCGTAATCGAAATTCACGGAACGGCTCGCTTCCCGCACGCTCACGTCATCGAGTCCGGCGTCGCGGTATAGCCCGGCCAAATTCGCCCCGCGCACCGCCTGGTCCTGGTCCAGGAGCAATTTCGAACGAAAGAGACTGCGCTCGTCATTCCGTGACTTGGATTGTTCGAGATCTTCGATGGCTTCATTGATCCGGTTCCATTGGCGATTGAGCAGAGCGGAATAAAGCCAGGCCGTGGGATCGAGCGCATCCACTCGCCGCGCCAGATCGAGTTCT
>JBFMDG010000654.1:0-4483 GCA_040754135.1 Verrucomicrobiota bacterium | reverse complement strand
CCAAGGCCATTTTGCGCGGGGAGTTCTCGAGAGAAACAATGGTGTTGAACTCAACTCGCGTTCGGCAATTCTGTGGAGGTGGTTTGCTCGGCGCTGTTGATTTCGGACAGGATGTCCGCAATCGCTTTGTCCACCGTTTCGGGTGGGTGGCAGGCAAATTGACGGCCGGCGGCGAGGACGATTTCAAAGTGACGTGAAGGGAGGGACGCACCGAAATTCAAGGCCAGCAAGCGAGGTTTGCCGCCGCGGCGTGTTTGGTTTTGGCGGGCCAATTCCAGTTGGTAAGCCACCTTTTCCAACCCACGGCCATCCGCAGGAATACACACGATCATGAAATCCAATTGCGTGACGAGCCGTTCGAATTCACGTGCCCATGCCAGCCCGAAATCCGTTTTCGTTTCCCGGTCAACCTTCCATCCTCCTTCGCGCAACGCCTGCTCCAATCTCAACCCCGCCCCCTCGATTAGATCGATCTGCGGTTCGAAAAACAAACCGATCCGCGATCGTTTGCGAGCGCTCGTCGCGTTCATCGGCGTCAGGGCCGATGGCGATGTTCCGGTGACATTGAACAAGGCGCTGCGAAATTCCGAGGCCTGACGGAAACGCCGCTCCGGATCCGGATCGCAGGCTGCAAGAATCACCTCGTTTATTTGCATGCGCTGCCCGGGATCGGCGAGACTCGTTAATTGATCCGGCAGTTTGGGAAACTGCTCCGCGTCCAGCCCGAAGGTCATTTCATAAACCAGTTTGCCGAGCGCAAATAAATCCGCACCTGCTGTCCCCGGCCCTTCCGGCGGAATGTATCCTTCGGTGCCGACAAAAGTGGCCTTCTCACCGATGCCGGTTACCAGACCGATGTCCGCCAGTTTCGGTTGGCCCCGCACGAAAATGATATTGGACGGTTTGATATCCCGATGCACCAGGCCGTGCTCGTGCAGAAACTGCAGCGCATCGCTCAAGGCCAGACCGATTTGCACGACGCGCGAGCAGGGCAGGGGTTCACCACGGCGCAAATCGTGGCGCAATGTGTGCGGTTCGTAAATGTCCGGATCAAGCCCAGAGGCATTCAGTGCGTTGGATGAATTTCCCGTTTGGCGGACGTTATCCGCGGCCTCCATCACGTAATAAAAATATCCCGCGGCTTCGTTGCGCCCAACATGTAAAATGCTCACCAGCCCGGCATGCGAACGCGAGAGCGGTTCGAAATGCTGGATCCCGGCAAACTCGCGGTCGAAAGGCCGATCACGATCGAAGGATTTTCGCGCCACAATTTTCACTGCGCGAATCGCTCCCGTGATGCTTCGCGCCAGCCAAACCTCGCCATAACTGCCCCGGCCAATGCAGCGTAGGAGTTCATGATCCGGCACTCGCGCGGGCGGCGCGCCCGTCGAAGTTTTCCCGGACAAATCCGGATCCCCGGGCGGCATGCTGGATTTGAAATTCTTGTCGGCGTCCATGTGATCAGAGCCTGCTTTGGCCGACGAAATCATCGATCGTATTGCCGCGGGTGCGCCGCAACTCGAGAAACAGAGCGCTGAAGAAGCCCACCGTCCCTACAATCATCAACAGCTTTGGCCAGCCGGAAATCATTTCGAAATATTGATATCCAAGCAGGTGAATCGAGCCGGCAAATCCCACCAGCCCGACCAGCAAAAATGGAAAAAGTTGAAAGCGGCAGGCCAGCAGTGTGATGCCCAAGGAAACCACCGGCAGCGCCAGATGCGGTGTGGGAACCAGCTTTTCAAACACAAAGTGATGCAGCCAGTTCGGAGGCCAATGTTCCCCGGCCGCGACCAATCCGGCGAGCACGTTGCCCAAACCAAAAAGTATCATGAACACGGTCGCCGAACGGCAGCGATGCCTGAGATAATCGCGGGCCAGCAATCCAATCGCGGCTTGCGTCACTCCCAGGCTCGAAAGCATCAGCTCCGCAGCGGGCCGCCGCAGGGTCTCATCGATTTGCGTCCACTCGTCCAACCCGTAAAGCGACACGGCATAGCAGATTGCCAAAAGCAGCACGCTCGCAAAATAAATCCATGGCGGCGCTTGAAAGGTACGCGCCGGCCGATCGAGCAGCAGCTTGGAAATAATGACCGACACCAAAAGCAACGGGAGAAACTTCAATCCAAGCGTGGCCCATTCCCCTTTCTCGAGGTGAACCTTCAATCCGAAGCGCAAGGTGATCGCCGCATACAAAAAACTCACGGCTAACACGGCTTGCGCGCTGTGCGTGGTGGTCGAGGTCCATAACATAACGCCTCCTGCTACCGCCGCGGCAACCAAAGCAGTGATCAGCAATTGATCGTTCGTAATCGCCGTCGATGTAGCTTCGGTATGGAACAGTTCGTATTCGAGGCGGGAAGCGGGCACGTGCGCGGCAATTTCAAATTCGTGCAGCCAAACGGCGGTGAAGAGCGGCACGGCCAGCACTCCGACGACCAGCGCCACGAAGGTGAGTCGGAACCGTTCCATTTTCCACATGCCGAAAGCCAGCGCAAACGCCGTGATGGCTGGCACAGATCCGAGCGCGAGTTTGCCCGCTCGCGGGAGTTGTTCCCACTGTTGAATGAGCCAGAGCAAGGCGCCATTCACCACGGCCCAGCCGCCGAGATAAACGAGCGTTTGCCAGAATCTATACAGCCGCCCCTCCATCACTGCCGGTATGCCGCGGCGTTGCAGAGATTCGTAAGCCGCTTTCAATTTGTCCAATTCCTCCGGACTCAGCAGGCCGCGGCGATTCCATTCCAGAATTTCTTCGGAATGCCGCTGAGCTCGGTGAAACAGGAGATTGTCATAAACGCTCGGACGAGTGCGCACGAGTTCCCCGCGCATCACATGCCCCAAATCCTCGATCAATGCCGACATGTCGCGATACCGATCCACGGGATTCTTCTCGAGCGCTTTCAGGCAAATCCGCTGCAGTCCGTCCGATATGCCAGGCTTCAACATTCCGGGCAAGGGCGGATCCTCATGCAAATGCGCTTCCACCAATTGATGAATCGTGCCGGCGGAGAATGGCTCTGTCCCGGTGAGAACCTTAAAAAGCATCACTCCCACCGCATAGACATCGGCGCGTTCATCGGGCACCGCTCCGCGGATGACTTCCGGAGCGACATACAAAGCAGCACCGGTGAGTGACGCACGGCTCTCCTCCCGGCCATGGCGATCGAGTTGTGCCATGCCGAAATCCAACAGGCAGACGGAATCATCCGGCCGCACCAGAGCGTTTTCCGGCTTCAAATTGCCGTGGATCACTCCGGCTTCATGGCAGCGCCGCAGGATTTCACACATCGATTTCAAAACCGTCGCGATCCGTTCCGGTGATGCCTCTTGAAGTGCCGTCACAATTGACCGTCCCTCGATCAGATCCATGGCCACGAAAGGCGGGCGATGATCGAGGCCTTCACTGCTGGCACGCACGACGCCTTCCACCGGCAATTCCCGCACCCGTTCGAGTGCGCGACGGAATTGTTCACGCGTGGATTTGTCCTCGCAAAAATTGGCTTGAAACACCTTGAGCGCGACACGCTCGGCACTTTCGATTTTGCGGGAACGATAAACAGTTCCATGCGGTCCCTCCCCAATGCGCTCGACCGCATCGTAACCGGCCAATTCCAGGCGGCCAATCAAAGCGGTTTCGTTCGCCGACGCGCTCTCCAATCGAGGCGGTGACGGCGAGCGGAAACGAACATCAAGCACTTCGCAAAGATCGGTTGGTCCCACCCCCTTGAGATAAAACTCCCCATAGAATTGAATCTTCAAACACTCCCGCGGCACATCGATGAAATCGCGCGCGGCATCGACGACCGCGTCGCTGGCCAGAATCTGGCCGGGTTCAGCCGCTTCCATGACCCGATGGGCGCGATTGACGTGGCGGCTGATGACTTCGAGCCGTTCGCCATCGCGCACCAGCACTTCGCCCATGTGCAAGCCAATCCGCACCTGCGGATGAGTGGGGGTTGCACCATTCGAGGGCGCAGTGAGCAGGCGTTGAATTTCGAGCGCCCGATTCAAGGCGGCCGAGGCGTTGTCGAACACAGCGAAAACGGAGTCACCGCCGAATTGCAGCACCTGGCCGGCGCTGTCGCGAGTAATGACAATTTCCTGCAACGTGAGCAGGCGATTGGCCAGGCGCGATGCCTCGACATCTCCCAGGCGCCGGGTCCATTCGGAGAAGCCTGCGATGTCTGAGAAAAAAATGGTGACATGCCGCAGGCCGCTTTTCAAAGGTTCGGTTGGCGTTGGATGGGGCAGGTTCACGCTGTCGGCGAATCGTTTCCGAAGGATAGCTTCCCGTCTCCAAATTCATTCCGTCAAGGCAAATGTCCGCGCGATCGGGGACAGCGAAGCACCTGGCTCCACGAGCCGAAGCACGTTGCCGGAATCGAGCGGGACGGATGCTTAGAGCCTGTCTGAAAATTGCGTGGGGTCCTGCGGCGAGGGATTTTGGCCGTGGCCAAGGCGGCGAGGACCGAGCATCCCC
>JBFMDG010000653.1:0-4498 GCA_040754135.1 Verrucomicrobiota bacterium | reverse complement strand
TTTCCGATGATCCAGGCCACAATCCCCGAAAGAAAAAGGGCTCCCGCTATTGGCCAGAGCCAGATGAATGCAACTTCAGCCAATAATACGATCGGCAGTCGTTCTAGATCACTGCGAGGCCCCATTTGTTGGCTCATCTGTACCCAAGGCTTATCATAGGCGTAGATCAAAACCGCCGTTGGTATCGTCAAAATCACTGTCAGAACCGCAGTCGTGCGCGACGCAAGTGCAGTTCGGGGATCCCAGAGCATGAGCAAGCCGTCGTCATCTTTTCCAACTCCTTCCCTCAGAGGTTTCCATTGAGCAAGATCGTACCATTTCTCCCAGAGACGCCGCCGTGCGGCTTCCTGCTTGCGAATCAAGCGTAACTCCTCCCCAAGACTTGGGGCTGTAGCAACAGTCGAATCCAGGAGATTCGGGCACGGTTCATTGACACGGGCGAAATCTGAAGGACGTACGATCCCCGTGATGAGGGCCTGTTTCAGGCGCTCGCGCGAGTACCCCACGACACGGCCTTCAGTGAGTACCTCATACCATTTCTCACCAGAACCGCGGCGGTTCGGTAGAGGTGGATGTGGAGGCGAGTCGAGAAGATCGTCGGACGTTACCTCCGTCTCTGTGAACAATTGGAAGTCGCTCCCGGGAAAACAACGCTTCAACACTGCGGTTAGCGTCTCACAATCGGCGATACAGAAAATCACTTCAGCGCCCAGCGCTGATTCGATGGCTTCCTTGTGTGCTCGCACGCATGGATCGGCAATTGCGAAATGGAGTTTCCGAGGCTGGTCGGGTGCCGGTCCGCGAAAGAACTTGAACAAACTCTTGTCCGGTGTTCTCGCCAGTTCTCCAACCGGAATACCATTAAATTGCCTCGCGAGCTCCACGTTCCAGTTCGTGAGCAGTTCCCCAGAGAGTTCACCGTCCAGATTCAGTGCGGGAATCCGTTCGATTTTAGCAAGCGCAAGCTGCAGTTCGAATTCGTAGGTGGACAAGTGTTCCTCGAATTCTCCGGCAAACTCCGCGAGCGGCATTTGAAAGCGACGCGCTAACATCAGCGCGATTTCCACGCTCTTAATGCGATGAATTGCCGCCACATGCGCCAGAAATGGGTACCCCGCTTGTTGAGCGGCGATCTTCGCCTGAACAAGCTCCGTCCGCGTCCACACCTTTCCGCCCTTGTTGGCGATATGATCTGACGCAATGAGTGCGATCACTGCGTCTGTGTTCAGCCACGCATCGGGTTCGGTCGCCTCACGGGAGTCGGGCATGGAATCGAGTTGCATAGTCGTTGCTTGGTTTTGCTCATCACGCGTGCAAAATGCCGAGGCTCTAAATCTGTATTAGCGAGAATTCTGTGTCAGAAGGCCTTGGCACTGGGTCGTGACCAACGTCTTCTATCCACACGTGCGAGAAACGGTGAAGAAAAGGGACAGAAGAAGTCGGGAAAAAATCAAAGCATGGCATTTTCTTGTAGCCCAATCGGAGAAACCAGAGGCAGGCCTATTTTACCGCAACGCGGGCGTGAAAGGCAGGATGCGGTAGGCTCATCGTGCTGCTCCCGATCTCGACCATCCTGAAACAATATTATGTTCGAGTCCGTCAACTTGAGTCACGAATCCAGTTCGATTGCGATGCCCTGCTTTTGCCGTTCGTCGATTTGAATCCATTCAAATCAAGGAATCGACACGCCGGAAATCGCCACGGGCAATTTCATCAAGCTCGGTTTCGGCGTGCCGCCGGTCACCGCGCTCAGGAACGCATAATTGACAATGAACAGTTCGCTGCGCTCGGTGAGCCGCGTTCCAAAACGCAGACTCGAGGGTCCGTCCAATCCATCGCGCACGTCGGCGATCACCGTGACATGCGCTTCGGGGGTCACTTTGACGATGGTGTTCTGAATGATGTTGGCGACGTAAAGATTGCCAACAAGATCTGAAACCACCCCGTCGGCGCCAAAGAGCCGCGCGTCCTGACTAAACACCGTGGCCACACCGGCGCTGCCATCGGCTTGGACGGGAATGCGCACCAACGTTCCGAGATCCGTGTTCGCAACAAACGCGTTTGTTCTGAAAAAAGCGATGCCATTCGCGCCGATCGGAAAGGGCGGATGCGGAGGTTGCGGATCAGGCGTGCCCAGAAGCAGCGGATCCGTCGTCCAAACTTGCGCTGTCCCTTGTTGCGAAATTTGAAACACTTTGCCGCCGATCGAATCGGTCACATAAAGGTTTCCATTTGCATGCAGAAATAAGTCGTTGATCAGCGTGTCCGGTGGCATGGGAGCGAAGAGTCGCGCCTGGCCGTTGGATTCAATTTTCCAGATGCCGAATCGATCGACGGCCGGCGGTTGAGGCGAAGCGGCCACATAAATCGCTCCCTGACGATCGGCCGCCATGCCAGTGACTGTCTCCGGCAGTTGCGCAAAGGTCGATGGCGTTCCGTCAGGCGTGATTTTTCGGATTTCGCCCGAAGCAATCATGCTCACGTACATGTTGCCCTGCGGATCGATGGTTAATCCTTCCGGCAGCGTTGCCGGGTTGAATGCAGCGATCTGCTTCATTTCCGCAAGGGCAGCGCGATAGAACTGCTGAGGTGACTGCGGCGATTCGGTGTCATTGAAGCGCTCCAGCCCATTGGCGTTCACGATGGTTGTCAGCCCGATAGGCGTCCAGCCGGTGAGGTTTGCGGATCGCTCGATGCGATAAGTCCGGCCCTTTCCGCCGTGCAGCGACAATTCCGCCGCGTCCGCGTTCTTGCGGATCGAATCGATGCGCGCAGGTTCGACCACGCGCAAAGTTTGGTTTGGGGAAACGTTGTTGAGATTTTGCACGAGCCCGGACGGCCAAAAGATTTCCAGCCTCTCAACCATGACCGCGTCACCCAGGCCGAAGTGCACCACGGAAAAACCTTGGGCGCCGAAATTCGGAAAGATGTCCCGCGTCAGCCAGCGAGGCGAACCCTCAATGACAACTTTGGCCCGCAGACGCGCGCCAATGGCGGAGCGATTCGACATCGTGCCGATGCAGAGGAGCTTCAGCCAGCGATTGGCATTGCCGGTGTTTCGATACAACAAATCCGGTTCGCGATTGAGCCAATCCCCGTTGGACACAAACAAATCGAGGAACCCATCGTTGTCGTAATCACCCCAGGCGCAATCGGTCGAGGTGCCGGAACCACTGCCCGGCCCGCCTGCCTCGACGATCCTTTCAAACGTTCCGTCGCCACGATTGCGATAGAGCAGGTTGTTTCCGCCCATGCGATCACAAACAAAAAGATCGAGGTACCCATCGTTGTCATAATCGCCCCAGGCGGATCCGAGGAATTCTCCGGTGCGCGTTGTCACATCCGCAATGGCAAGGCGCTCGAATGTGCCGTCGCCGCGATTTCGATAAAACGAGTTTGGCACCGGACCAAAATGCGCGTTGGTGATGAACAGATCCGCATCGCCGTCATTGTCATAATCGGCCCAGCTCGCCGCAAAATGATCGGCCACATCCGTGACGATTGGGCCGGTGGTGACTTTCGAAAAAGTACCGTCGCCATTGTTGCGAAAAAGCGAATTTGCCTGACGAGCATTGGTCACGAAAAGGTCGGCGTCGCCATCGTTGTCGTAATCCACCCACGTTCCTGCCATCGAAGCCATCGATTCCAGACAAGGCACGCTGGACGGGAGACTTTCAAAACGTCCATCGCCTCGATTGCGATAAAGTGTGTTCCGCTGATTTCCACTCAAACCTCCGTTGGCGATGAACAAATCGAGATGCCCATCGTTGTCGAAATCGGCGCTCGACGCGACGATGGCCAGGGAAGTGTGATTGGCAATCGAGCCGGCTGATTGCGAGGTGAGGCGCGAAAAATTTCCATTGGCCGAATTGCGGTAAAACCAGGAGTTGACGTTGTTGTTGGCAACGAACAGATCGGGAAAGCCGTCGTTGTCGAAATCGGCCCAGACAGGGGTGAGCGAAAACTCAGCGGTTTCTGTAAAGGCCGGGCCTGCGATAAACCCGCCGGCGCGATCGTTCAGGAAAAGCGAATTGGGTTCCCGCCGGTTGTGACAAACAAAGAGATCCAGAAATCCATCCTGGTTGTAATCGGTCCAGGAACACCCGGCCGAGAAACGCGCTTCCGTGACGATGGCGCCGGCGGTGATGCGAGTGAAGGAGGCGCCAGCAATAGGCTGCGCCGTGCCGACGGTTGGATTGATGGCGCTCAAGGACAACGCCAGAATCGTGAGGGGTTGAATGGTGAGCCATGAAGGAACCGAATGGAAGCGGTGATGAGTTGTCATTGCCCATTACAAAGGCAAACCGGATTTTTTGTTACAGAGAAATGAAGAAATTCCCGGGGCGACTCGGCTGGAGCCTGAAACCTTGCTCTCTCGGAGCGCGGGTCTGCGACCCGCAGCGGCTTCCTGTTCACGATGCGCCGGAGTCGGTCGGTGACTGCTCGCCCTCGCGCATGTTGCTGCGGCTTACAAAGCCGCGCTCCGGAGCGCGGGTCT
>JBFMDG010000652.1:0-4522 GCA_040754135.1 Verrucomicrobiota bacterium | reverse complement strand
GTCGAGGACGAAGCCGCGGTGCGCGAAATGGCCTGCATGGTTCTCGAACGGATTGGCTACCGCGTTTTGACGGCCGCCAATGGTCCGGCAGCGCTCGAAATGCGCCGTCAATTCACCGAGCCCATTCCGTTGTTGATCACCGACATGATCATGCCCGGAGGGATGACGGGATTGGAACTCGCCGAATGCATGCGGTTGGAAACGCCCGAACTCAAAGTGCTTTGCACAAGCGGTTACAGCGAGGCTTTGTTCCGCGCGCAAACCGATGCCATTCGATTTTTGCAGAAGCCTTATCACCCGCAACAATTGGCCGAGGCCGTGCGCGCTACACTCGAAGGCTCCCATGCCACGGAGAAGGATCAATGAACGGATTTCGGCTTGTCGTAATAACTTGGACACGCACCCCGACCCGGCACTGACAAATCGATTGGGAGTTTCCCCAACTAGGCAATGACGCCGGGCTCCCGCAAACTGGAACCATGAACATGTTAACCGCGAATCATTCGAACAATGTGACAAATGCAATTCATTACGCGGCCGAACCATCTTTGAACTCAGTGAACCCCACGGACAAAATCGTTTCCAACAGCCGCTCCGCTGCAATTTCGAACGGCAGCAAGCCCGCGCCGCTTCAGCATTCACGGTCCCCGAGCAAGCCGGATCCTGACGCAACTGCCCGCGGCGCGTTTACGGTCCTGGTGGTGGACGATAACGCGACAGACTGCAAGGTGCTGAGCGCGGTGATCGAGAGCGAAGGACATCATACGCTCATCGCTCAGGACGGAATCGAGGCGATGGCGATGCTCGACCAGTCCCAGGTTGATCTTATCATTTCGGATATTTTGATGCCGCGCATGGATGGCTTTCGGCTCTGTTACGAAGTGCGGCGCAACCCGGCGTGGAAGCAGATTCCCTTGATTGTTTACACCTCGACTTACACCGACCCGGCGGATGAAAAGCTTTCGATGGCGCTGGGCGCGAGCAAATATCTGAAAAAACCGGCCGGCCACAAAGAAATCATCGCCGCTCTAAACGCCGTGCGGCCGGCAACACCGCCCGTGGCGCCAAAGCCCGAGTCCGAATCTGAGTCTGAGTCCGAGTCGTCAGCCGACATTCGCGAGCTTGCGGTGTTGCGGGACTACAGCGAGCGGCTTGTGGCCAAGCTTGAAGAACGAAACCTCGAACTCGAGAAATCGCACGCAACGCTGAAGCGAAGCATGCAGTCCGTTCAAGAGGTGACGGAAGAGCTGGCTCGCCGCGAGGAGGACCTGCGCGTCGCCAATCAAAAACTTTCGCAATTCAACAGTCAGTTCCAGGAATTGCTCCGGAAAAGCCCGGCGGTGCTTTATGCGCTGCGTGTTCAGCACGATCGGCTGGTGCCATCCAGTGTCACGGAGAATATCGAAAGGATGACCGGATTCACTGTCGAGGAAGCCCTCGCGCCCACCTGGTGGCTGAAGCATTTGCATCCTGAGGATCGTGCTTACGCGCTAAGTCAGACGCCCACGCTCCTGAAGTCCGATGGCTTTCACATTGAGTATCGTTTCCAGAAAAAGAATGGATCAATTCTCTGGGTGCTCGATGAATGTCGCGTGCTCCGGGATGCTTCCGGCAACCCGGTGGAAATCATCGGTTCCTGGACCGACATTACCGAGCGCAAAAAACTCGAATCGGAAGTGGCTTTGCGCGAACGCCGGCTCAATGCCTTTTTTCAATCCTCATCGGCCGGTCTTTGCATTCTGGACACAGACAGCCGCTATCTGCACGTCAATGATCGTCTGGCGGAAATGCATGGCTTGCCCGCCTCGGCGCATGTCGGCCGTTCCGTGGCGGAGATCGTTCCCGATCTTTGGCCGAACATTGAAACGCAATTTCGGCGCGTGGTTGAAAACGGCGAGTCGCTGACCTTCGAGATTTCCGGACGTATCGATTTTGCCCAACCTGAAACGCGGTGGTGGCAAACCTCGATGTTTCCAATCTTTGGCCATGCCAATCGGCCCATGGGAGTGGGAGTCATTGTGGTCGAAACCACCGAGCAGAAGCGGGCTGAAAAGCGGGCCCGGGAATTGAACCACCA
This sequence comes from Verrucomicrobiota bacterium, assembly GCA_040754135.1. Lineage (GTDB taxonomy): Bacteria > Verrucomicrobiota > Verrucomicrobiia > Limisphaerales > SIBE01 > JBFMDG01. The sequence continues at coordinate 2,445 of JBFMDG010000652.1, read as the reverse complement.
ACTCGAACTGCTTTTGGAATGTCTGCCGGTCATCCCCTTCACGTGCAAACCCGATGGCGATTTTGCCACCACGTTCATCAGCGCGTCCGTGGAAACGCTGACCGGGTTCAGTCCGGAAAAGTTCACGGCCACTTCGGATTTCTGGTTGAGCCGCATTCATCCGGAGGACAAGGGGCGAGTTTTGGAAAACGTCGCGAACGTGGTGCGAGATGGCCGCGGCTATTACGAATACCGCTGGCAGGTGGCCGATGGCAGCTACAAATGGTTTGCCGATTGGGAGCAGTTGGTCCGGGACGATCAAGGCCAGCCAACCTGCATCGCCGGCAATTGGGTGGACATCACCGAACGCAAAAAGAGCGAACAACAAATCGCCGTGCAGCATCGCGTCACGCAGATTCTTGGCAATTCCGTGACGCTCCTCGAAGCCGGGAGCAAATTGCTCGAAGCCATTTGCCAGGGATTAAACTGGACGGTGGGCGCGCTCTTTGCCGTCGATCCCGCCGCCAATGGATTGTGCTGCGAAGCCGTCTGGCATCCGCCGAGCACCGAATTCCGGGAATTCTCGACCTGGATTGGGAAACATCGCTTGAAGCGCGGCATCGGGCTCGCTGGAAAAGTGCTCGAGTCAGGAGAGGCGAAGTGGATTGAGGATTTGCCCGGCCAGCAGGATTTCCCATGCGCGGCGTTGTCGCGGCGGCTCCGCCTCCATGGCGCGGTGGCGTTTCCGATCTGTCACGGCGGCGAGGTGATCGGCGTCCTGCAGTTCATGAGCAATCAGGTGCGCCAGCCTGATTCCGAGTTGATGCAAGTGTTCACTGCTCTCGGAGCACAAATTGGCCAATTCATCGAACGCAAACATCTCGAAAGCCAGCTTCGGCAATCGCAAAAAATGGAGGCGATCGGACAACTGGCCGGCGGCATCGCTCATGACCTGAACAATTTGCTCACGGTCATCCAGGGCTTTTCGGAATTGTTAATACGCAATGACGAACTTCCGCCGGCGGTTTGTCATGAGCTCAAACAGATTTTCCACGCCGGAGCACGCGCATCGAGCCTGACGCAAAAGCTGCTTGTCTTCAGCCGCAAGCAGGCCATGCAACTTGAATGGCTCGATTTGAATGCGGTCCTGGCGGACACAAGCAAAATCTTGCGCCGGCTCATTCCGGAAAACATTGCAGTGGAAATCGTCCGCTCGAACGAGTCAGTCCCTGTGCTGGCCGATCATAGCATGATCGATCAATTGATTCTCAATCTGGCGATCAATGCGCGCGATGCCATCGCCACCTCGGGCCGCATCGCGTTGAGCGCCTCGATCGTGACTCGCGAGGCCGCCGAGCGCCTCAGCCGTGGCCACGGGCGCGTCAGCGGCATGGGCGGGAATAGTGACGATGCAGGGCGCTCTTCGTTTGCGTGCCTAACGGTGTCGGATAACGGTTGCGGGATTGAGCCGGAGATTTTGCCACGCATTTTTGAGCCCTTTTTCACCACCAAAGAGCCGGGCAAAGGAACAGGCATGGGGCTCGCCACCGTCTTTGGCATTGTTAAACAACACCAGGGCTGGATCGACGTCGAAAGCCGCGTCGGCAGTGGCACGCAATTCTCGCTTTATTTGCCCTTGGCCAATCGTCCGGATCATCCGCGCGCGGAAAGTTCCAATGCGGCCACGCGGCTCCACGGGCACGAGACCATTCTCCTGGTCGAAGATGAGGAAATGGTGCGCGGGCTGGCCACCGTGGTATTGAAAAGGTTTGGTTACGAAGTCATCGAAGCGGGGACCGGCGAGCTGGCGCTGGAGGTGTGGAAGCATCGAGCGCGCGAGATCGATCTGGTGTTGACCGATGTGATCATGCCGGGGTCGATTACCGGGCCGGATTTGGCGGATTTGATTCACGGCGCCGATCCGAGTGTGAAGTTTATTTTCACGAGCGGCTACAGTTCGGAAAATGCGCGGTGCAAATTGGCCGGCCAGGAGAAACTCGTTTTCCTGCAAAAGCCGTATCACCCAAGGCAGCTCGCCGAAATGGTCCGCGCCGCGCTCGATGGTTAACCCCCGTAGCAGCCTGACATGAGTCGGCTCTAATATTTTCTGCGCGCAAGCCAAACGATCGTCTTTCGCATTCCCACGCGACCAAGAGCGTTGGCCGTCATGAGATCCGGCAAGCGCGTCACCGATTGCCAATCGGCCCGCCGATAACAAACTCTTCAACCCTTCAACTCTTTAACCCTTTAACTCAGCAACCCACTCACATTCGATGCTACGCAGACCCCATTCTGCGTAGCAGCCTGACGTGAGTCGGCTCTAACTTTTTCCGCGCGCAAGCCAACCGATCGCCTTGCGCATTCCCACGCGACCAATCGCGCTGGCCGTAAAGGGATCCGGCAAGCGCGTGACCGATTGCCACGGGCCGCCTCGACCAGAAACAAGTGATCGAACTCACATTCGAT
>JBFMDG010000651.1:0-4533 GCA_040754135.1 Verrucomicrobiota bacterium | reverse complement strand
TCCTCCACTTGCAATTGCGGAGGCAAACGGAGTTCTTGATCGATGGAAAAGTAAATGAAATCTGCCGGGGAAAAATCAGAGCGGCCTTTGGCGTTGAGCAACAGACGGTTTTCACCACCGGTGAGGCGATGTTCCAACCATGGCCGCGGCGCTAAAGAGGAAATACGATAGACAATTTTCGCGCCGGGCCGTCCGGCACTGTTGCGTTTGCGCGCGAGGCTGACCGCGGTTTGCCCTTCGGCGTTGAAGATGATTTCGGATTCAAACAACGCCGCCTGATCGGCATTCAACTCCTGGCTCGTCCAGGCAATCCACAGATTTGTTATCCCGGGAAAATGCGGATTCGACTTCAGCTCGCGCGGATCACGCAAACGACGGAACAAATACTTGCTCAACTCTGGCGAATCGAGCTCGCTTTCCGTCGGCGCCTGAATGCAATGCACCTCCGTCGGCTGATCCCGCCAGGGCGGAGCGTTGATGCGCCAGGTGTCGCCGAGCGGTTTGCCCGAAAATGAGGCGCCAGCAATTCCCTCGTAAAACGGATCGCTCCGGCGAAAGAGCCAGCCCGGTTCGTACTGATAAATGAACTTTTTGGTTGGACTGGCTGCGGCCATGCGGTCAAGCAGCCATTCACGCTCGTAACCTTGCGCTCCTGGCGCCGGTATCTTCCCGATCTTCTCCTCAATCAATCGGCCAGCGACATCAAAGGTTTGCTGGCTCACCTTGTGGTAAAAGAATCCGCGCAGATCAACGGAATCGACAACCAGAACTTTCTCCGAAGCCTGATTGGTGGCGCCGGCATGGCGCAGCTCGTCAAATCGCGTCGCGAAGACGTGAGTGACATTCGACAACATCGCGCCGCCCCAGCGGATCTGAATGCCTTTCAACCCGGATACATCGCGGGCATAGGCCGGCGCCTGATGCGGACGCGACCAATCGTAATAAATCCGTTCCCCTGCCCGATCCGCAAACCGCACCAGATCCGTCCCAAGCATCAGCGCCTTCGTTTCCGCCAAAGCACTGTCACCCCAGGCATTGAGTTTGTGCTCCTCAACAAAATCAACCCCGAGCTCCCCATCCGCGGATGCTTTCAAGCGCCGCACATATCGCGCGCGGCTGCGCCCCGTGCGATCGATCCATTCCGAAGTCTGCGCAATGGCCGTTGCGGGAAACCACTCGCGCACGACCACCTCATCGCCATTTTCGTAAACCGATCGCAATGGCCGCGCCAGGGGATCATCCAGCCGAAACGTGTTCGTCAAGGTCAACCCCCAGGCCGGCACCACCCGCACCGGCCGCAAGTAACTCCCATCGGCCTGTGACTGCTCCGGTTCAAACCAAAAAGTCTGGCGCAGGTTTTGGTTCAGATATTGATCAGCGCGAAGCGCGCGTTCAGTCGCTCCTTCATAGGCAATCTCCGTGGCCAGCGCATATCCCGTCCCGCTTTTGATTCCGTCCCGCGTGACGCGCCCCTCCGCGTCGCAGTAAACTTGAAATGCATCGTAAAGCTCTCCCGAAATCCACGTGGCAACCGTGGCCGCGCGCGCGCCATCGCTCCATTGATAATTGGATTCCTCGCGAACCAATTGATCAAACGCGCCCGTGGTGTTCGGACGAAAAAAGGTCCGGCGCGCCATTTCGCGCCCGCTGTTGTCGTAAACCGCTCGCGTTTCGAGCTGCTCGCCCACGCGCACCGTGAGCACCCGCCCCGACGGGCTGAGGGTTTGCATCTCGCGACGCAAAGGAACGCCAGCCCGATGCCAGATCGTTTGCTCGACTTCCCAGCGTTGCGCGCCGGGATCGAATCGCGCTTGAACCGTCCGCACCGGTTCACTGTTGGTTGTCGTAACCGTCGCGGACGTAATCGCGGTTTCATCGCGATTGAACTTGTTGATTGTCTGCCGAAGCGCGCTGGCCACTTCCACGGGCGATTCCCATTGATAATTCCAAACGTTCGTTGTCCTGCGGCCGGTGTAATCCACTTCCACACCTTGTGCGGTGCGGGTGATGGGATCGAAGCCGCTCATGCGCACGGTCGAAATCACCGCTCCTTCCGCGGCGCTGCTCACGAACGAACGCGCCGGCATCAAGCCAAATTGAAAATCGGGTTCATATTCAAATCGCGTTCGAAATTCGATGGCCCGATTGGCCTCGATCACATCCTGGAACCGTTCCTCCCGTTTCAAACCAAAATGGGCATGGTCGAGCACGAGTGTCTTTCGAAGGCCTTTGATCAGGTCAACGCGTTCCACGGTGGATTGGTATTGGCGGCTCTTGAGATCGGTCAACTGCTCGAGGTCGGGGTCCAACGCAGTAAGCCGAAACCGCTCACGACCGGTGATGGGTGCGAGCACTTTGTCCCAAAGATCGCGCGCAAAATCCGCATCAGCCTGGCCGTTCTCCCGCAGCATGGCGGAACGGAGGAGACCAAAAGGCGTGTACTGATTCTCAGTGACAAACTGGTCATCCGCTACGGCCATCGCCAAGGGGAACAATCCATACGTTTCACGCCCAATTTGACCTGTCACATAATTCACCCGCAACTTCGCGATGATCGGCTGCGCCGGGTCGAGGTCGATCTGGTTGAGGTCGCGCGGCCAAACTTCTAAGGTGCGGGTTTCTTCCAAGAGCGCGCCTTTGCGCGGGGCGGATCGCGTGCCGAGGTTTAGAAATTGCCGGCTGCGAATTTCGATATTCGCGGAATCATACTCTATTTCCAGGATGCGCCGATCCGTGATGCTTTCCTTCCACAGTCCGGCCTCGTAAATGTTGCGCTCGACTTCTCCCGAGAGCGTGTTGGTGGTGGATTGTTCGATGCGGCCCAGCGGAAATTGAATCGTTAAAAAAACCTTTTCCTTTTGCCCATCGCCATCGGCATCGAGTTCAAGCAAAGTTCCCGCGAACCGGTTGTAGCGCAGCCGCGCCTTTTCGGTGATGGGAAGATTTTCGATCCATCGGAATGCCTCGACGATGCTATCCGGGCCGATGCGCAAGCCGGTCCCGGCGATTTCGCCCTGGGCATTGGTGAGGAGCGGTCCGATTTCCAACCGGCCCTCGTGTTCGCGCACTGCATTGAGCAAGACCGCTCCTTGCGTGGCTCCGCCCAACGCGCGCTGTCGAGCCTGTTCGATGCGGTGGCCCGCCTCGGCTTTGCGCACGTCCCGCTGAATCTCGCGAAGGCTTGGCAGGTAAACCATCTTCATGATTCGAGAACCGTTGGAAGATTTTTTGCGGACGAGAAACGCACTGTGGTACCGGTCCACAGCCAGGAGTGGATCGCCCGATTCCAGATCGACCTCCGCTGCTTGCAAAGCGCGTTGCAACTGCGCCGCATAATTACTTTCCTCGGCGCTGGCTGAAAGTCCCCAGGATTGGCGCCGCGCGATTCGCCGCCATTCGAGCAGGTTGCCCAGCAAAGGCGCGAACCATTGTTCACCTGCTTTTTCTCCGACAGAGAGCGCCGGTTCAAATTCTCGCGAGACAGGACGGCCATCCGCTTCGAACAACTGCTCGATGACGCCGCCCTGTTCCAAGGCCTGCTCGAACTGACGAAATCGTTCCAATTCACGCTCCATGAATTCGGAGTGATCGTGGTAGGCTTTGAGGCCGTAAATGATGATCGAGGTGCGCCCGCCGTGTTTGCCGCCCGGAATTTTATGCGCGTAAACGGCGAGGTTGCTTTCCTTCCACTTGCCGAATCCAGCCGGGACGCGCACATAGCCAAGCGGCGCCATGCGGCCGGCGCGAATTTCCGCTTCCATGGATTCGCGCGTGGGAAAATGTTCGACGATTTTGGCGCCGATCAATCCGTAGGCGTAATCGTTTTCGAATGCGGCAATGTCGTCCTTGAGCAGGCCGCGCTTGTAAAACATCAGCAGTGGAAAACCGAAAATGCGAATTTCGTAAGCGGCCCAATCCGACAGGCGCGGCGCGTGAGGCAGCGGTTTCTCGAGTTCCTTTTTGGCGAGGGTGGGTTTGCTGAGGCGCACGAGAGAATTGATGACCGCGCGAATGTCCACGCTCACTTCCAGGAATTGCAACCAGGCCTCGGCAGGGCCTTGACCGTGGCTGAGCTCTTCAAGTGATGCGCCGGACAACGGCGTGAGCACGCGCTGGCCGGCCGCAATCGCCAGCAGCGTTTTCAAATTGATCTCTCCCGACATCGAGAACCGCACATTATTGAAGAGATCGCGCCACAGGCCGGCGTGATCGGTGACCCCGCTGACTTTGCCAGCGGTGGTGAGAATTCCCATCAAATTGCTGAGGCGGGCATCGAGCCGTTGCAGTCGAGCCAGGCGCAGCATGGCGTTCAGGTCGCTCTCCTCGAGCCGTTCGACGTACTCCGCAATTTCAGCATCCGATAATTTGCGGCCGGATTCCCGGAGTTGTTGGACATCGGATTCGCTGAGAAACTCGGACGGTTTTTCTTTGAGAACCGGATCGCGATCGCGCGCCGCAAGCTGCGCAAACAAATCGCGCAGTTCCCGGGCCGTCGGCACATCGGCAATGAATTGCGTGCTCAGCACGTTGTAG
>JBFMDG010000650.1:0-4539 GCA_040754135.1 Verrucomicrobiota bacterium | reverse complement strand
CTGTTTCCGCGGCGGAGGCAAATGCCGCCTGCAAGGCTTCGCGTTTCTGCTGTTGCTCAGGTGTGGGAAGTTCGAGATTCGGCTTTGATTGCGGATCGCCGCCTTCCCCCGTGACCGGCGTCTGATTGAAGAAAGCGGTCAAGCTGTAGTAATCACGGCGAGTCAGCGGATCGTATTTATGATCGTGGCACCGGCAGCAATTCATCGTCAGCCCCAGCCAAACCGTGCCGGTCGTTTCCATCATGTCCATGACGTAATCGACGCGATTTTCCTCGGCGATCCGGCCGCCTTCGCCGTTGATCATGTGATTGCGCAGGAAACCGGTGGCCAGTTTTTGTTCGAGCGAAGCGTTTGGCAAAAGGTCTCCGGCCAACTGCCAAAGGGTGAATTGATCATACGGCATGTTGTCATTGAACGCTTGCACCACCCAATCACGCCATGGCCACATCGTGCGTTCGGAATCGCCCTGGTAACCGTTGGAATCGGCATAGCGCGCGGCGTCGAGCCAATCCCAAGCCATCCGCTCCCCGTAAGCCGGCGAATTCAAGAGGCGATCGACGAGATTTTCATAAGCGCGCGGCGAGCGATCGGAAAGAAACTGTTCGATTTCTTGGAGCGTGGGCGGCAAGCCCGTGAGATCGAGCGTGACGCGCCGAATAAGCGTCCTTTTTGGCGCATCGGGTGAAGGCGCGAGGCCTTCCTTTTCCAGGCGCGCAAAAATGAATTGATCGATGGGATTGATCACCCGTTTGGCGAAGCGCTTCGGATGCGGCGGAGCGGCCGAGGCAATGGGCTCGAATGCCCAGTGGCTGCCCCACGCCGCGCCTTCGTCAATCCAACGGCGAAGCACGTCGATTTGCGCGCGCGTTAACGGCCGTTTGATCTCCGGCGGTGGCATGATTTCGTCGGGATCGCGGTGGACGACGCGGCGATAGAGTTCGCTCTCCGCGCTCTTGCCCGGCACGATCACCGCCCCATTGTCTCGCTGTTGAAAAGCGCTTTCCTTCAGATCGAGGCGCAGCTTGGCTTTGCGGGCCTTTTCATCCGGCCCATGGCATTGAAAGCAGTGTTCGGAAAGAATCGGCAGAATCTCTCTTTGGAAATTCACCTTCGTCTCCGCCGCTGGGGAAGCGTTCCGCAACAGAACTAAAAAAGCGCATGCCAGCCCCAGCAAAACCAGCCAGCGAGCATTGGAGCGCAGGACCGGACGCTTCCTCATCGCTCGGATCATGATCATCCTGGGCAGAACCTTCGCAGGCCAAAAGTCCGCGATTTCAAATTTGCTTTTCATCCAACGTTCGCCGGCGCGCGGCGTTTCCGCGGTCGCGCCATTCGTTGTTCGTTGACCATTGAAAACATAGCGCCGGTAAAAATGGCAAAGTTTTTTAGAAAGCGAGTGATGTGTCAGTAGATTACGCCGTGTCAAGGCCGGCCGGCAATCCGCAATCGGGTAAAAAAATCCTCTCCTCCGCGGACGGAGGAGAGGAATGCATTTTGAGATGCGCGCTGCGCTGCAGGCGCGGAGCGTAGGACACGCTACTTCACTTCAATCGTCAGATCGGGATGCATTTCGGTTGCGATCAGATGCAGGTCGCAGGCCACGGTTTGAGCCGCGGTGCGAGGCAATCCGCTTGAAACGAGGAAGGTGCGCACTTCATCCAACGTGGTGGCAATGCGCGTCGGCTCAGCCGTCAGAATAGTGCTGATGTAAGTGGCGAGCCGTTGGTGCACATCGGCCGAAACGGTGGCTTTCGGCAAAACAACAGCGAGATCATCGACCAGTCGCACGACCAACTCCCGCGGAGCCTGGGCCCGGCCCTGGAACGAAGTCATGAGTGCCTGTTCGAGCTGTTGCTTATGTTGTTCGTTGACTGTGGTGCCTGACTTGAACGCGGACAGGCTGGTCTGGATTTGGTTCACCGTTTGTTGGTTCACATTGACCGTGGTGGTCGTCTGCCCTTGAGTCGCGGTCGGAGGACGGCCTTGTGCATCCGGTTGTGTCCGAGCGCCCGGCTGTTGTTGCTGTTGCTGTTGCCGGCTGGAGTCGGGCTGTTGACGTTGCTGCTGCTGGATTTGATCGCGATCAGTCCCGCTGCGAGTGCGATCCTGATCTGTGCTTTGCCCTGTGCCGCGATCAGTAGCGGAAGTGCCGCCCTGTGCGCCGCTGGTTGAGCTCGTGCCCTGACGGTTGGTCGATGTCCCTTGAATGCTGGTTCCAGGCCGGCCCAGATTATTGGTGCTGAATGCGCCCGTTGAACGGTTCGTATCTGCGCCGCTTTGCACAGAGCCAGGTCTTCCGGAAGGATCCGTTCCCTGGAACGGTCGTCCTGGCACCTCTTTGCCCTGGAATGGCCGGCCCGGAGGCGGATTGGTCGAGAACGGACGGCCACTGGGTTGATTAGTGCGCGATGCTTGTCCCGGAGGATTGAAATCGCGATCCGCGCCGGTGGTGGATTGCCGATCTTGAGCTTGAGACTGACTCGGTTGCTGTTTCTTTTTCTGTTCGTCCTCGGTGCTTTGCTGTGCTTGCACAAAAGTCAGCGACGCCAGCAGAGCAAGAAATGCCAAAACGGTTCTTTTCATGATCTCTCCTTTGGTTTAGTTGTCTCCTTTACTGCGCCAAAAACTCTGTCGCACCCCTCGCATTGTCAACGTAAGGGAAAACCTGTATTTTACGCCCGTGAGGAAGATGAACATCCCGCCGTTGCTCCTGATTCATGGCTATCCGTTCGATCATTCGATGTGGGACCACGTCGCCGCGCTGCTTCAGGATGTAACGGAAGTGTTGGCGCCAGATCTCCGAGGCTTCGGCGATCATCCACTCCCCGAACCGGCGCCTCCACCGGCGCTGGGCCTCATGTCAGACGACCTGCTCAAACTCCTCGATGAAAAGAATCATGCGCGCGCCGTTCTGGCCGGCATGTCCATGGGCGGATACGTGGCGTTGTCTTTTGCCGATCATTACCCCGAACGTGTCGCCGGACTGGCGCTCGTGAACTCGCAAACCGTCGCCGATACCGATGCCATCCGGGATGGACGGCGGACCCTCATCGAAACGGTGCGGCGCGAAGGACCGGCCGCAGCCGCCAAGGCGGCCATCCCGAAATTGTTCGCCCCGGCGAATGTGGGACGGCCCGAGCTGGTGCGGTTTCCCCTTCAGGGCGCCGAGAAAGCCGGAGTGGCCGGAATCACGTGGGCTCTCGAAGCCATGGCGCGCCGTCCAGACCGCACGGAAGTGTTGCGACAATTGAAAGTGCCGACGCTGATTTTGCACGGAAGCGAGGATCAGTTCATTCCAGTCGAGCGAGCGCGCAACCTTGCCTCAACCATTCCCTCCGCTCAGTACGTTGAATTACCTGGCGTCGGCCACGCTTCGCCCCTGGAAGCTCCAGAAGCGGTTGCCGGCGCGCTGCGCGATTTGTTGGGCCGTGTGGCTGCGTCAGGCAAACCCGCCTGAATGCCTCCTGCGTTGCACGCGGTTCCAGGCAGGAACTCCCGGCCTGTACCCATACGGCGAGATTGCATTGAGCATCGCTTTTCGATTTATTTTCGACCGATCGACGCATGATCGTCCGACCCAAACCATCCTCGACATCGGCCCGGAAGTTTTTTCGGACGATGCGCGTTCTGCTTGGATTGGGAATGATGTGGGTGGGCGAGACGCTGGCCGCGGAAGTGAAATCCGCGCAGGTCGTCGATTTCGTTCGGGAGGTCCAGCCGATTTTTTCAAAGCATTGCTACGCCTGCCACGGTTCCGAAAAACAAAAAGCGGATTTGCGTCTCGATCGAAAATCAGCGGCCATGGCGGGCGGCGAATCGGGACCCTGCATCGTCCCCGGTAAAAGTGCGGAAAGTCTCCTCATTCAACTGATTTCGGGCGCAATCGAGGGAAAGCAAATGCCGCAAAAAGGCGGCCCGCTATCCGGGGAACAAATCGATTTGCTCCGCGGCTGGATTGATCAGGGCGCTCCCTGGCCGGAAAGCGCTGACGCCGGAAGCGCTCCCAAACCGCACTGGGCTTTTCAACCGCCGGTGCGTCCCGCAGTGCCTTCCCCCGCACAGAAACGCCACAGATTACGCAATCCCATTGATCAGTTTATTCAAGCCCGCCTGGCGCAGGAGAAACTGTCGCTCTCACCAGAAGCCGATCGGCGCACGCTCATTCGCCGGTTAAGCTTTGATTTGATCGGTTTGCCGCCGTCACCCGAGGAAGTGCGCGCCTTCGTGGCGGATCGTCAGCCAGACGCCTACGAAAAGCTGGTCGAGCGCCTCCTCAATTCGCCGCATTACGGCGAACGCTGGGCGCGCCATTGGCTCGATGTGGTCCGCTTTGCCGAGACCCATGGTTTCGAAATGAACCAACCCCGCGCCAATGCCTGGCCTTACCGCGATTACATCATCCGCTCTTTCAACGAAGACAAACCGTATCCTCAGTTCATCCTCGAACAACTCGCCGGCGACCTGCTCGGCGTCGATGAAGCCACCGGATTTATCGTCGCCGGTCCATGGGATCAGGTGAAAAGTCCGGACCCGGTTCTG
>JBFMDG010000649.1:0-4544 GCA_040754135.1 Verrucomicrobiota bacterium | reverse complement strand
GGACCGGAATTCAAAATACTTGCGCGCAATGCGCTCGGCGAAAAATGCCAGGCCTCGATGGCTGTTTCCCAGGGCCAACTTTACCTCCGATCAGAGAAGAACCTGTTTTGCATCGGACAAAAAAATGGCGCGGTGAAATGAGGAAGCGAGTGCCTGCGTCCGAAGCGTTCGCATTTGTATCCGCGCGTTGAGGCAATTCACACCGCGCGCCCAGTCATACCACACAAGCCGATCGCGGCGCGGCACACTCAGTTTTCTTTACGCGCGGCCTGGCCCGTTATTGCAGCGACTCTTCAATCACGACTTCGCGCCCCGGAATTAATTGCTCTTTGGGGACCGATTGTTTGCGGCCGTCGGGCCAAAGGATCTGCACCTGATCCACCTGGGCCGCTTTGCCGAAGCCAAGCGTCACGGGCAATTCTGATTGTGACAGGTAACTCCGCGCCGGCATCACCTGCCGCGTCAACGTCTGTCCGTTGACCGTGGCTTGCACCCATGCGCCAATGGCGCTGCGGTTGTTCTTTTTCCCGGCCAGTTTCAACCGCAAAAATGAGTGGCCGAGCTTTTGATCGTTGCGCAGCAAAAGCGGCGGTCCGCCAATTTGCGTCAGAACGGCATCCGGATCGCCATCGCCATCGATGTCGGCAAATGCGGAGCCGCGCCCCACAATGGGTTTGAAGAGATCGGACCCGGCTTTTTCGGGCGGGACAGTTTTGAAACCATTCAGGCCGGCGTTCCAGAACAACTGCGCCGGCTGAGCGTATTGCTGGCTTTGCTGGATTTTGCTGATCTCCTCTTCGAGATGGCCGTTGGCGGTGAGCACATCGAGGCGTCCATCGAGATCGTAATCGAAAAAGAAAATTCCGAACTTGAGCAACAGCCGGCTGGCCGGTCCGATGCCTTCGGTAATCGCCTCGTCGGTGAAGGTCACTTTGCCCGGCGCGGTTTCCTGCGAGACATAAACCGCCGTCATTTCGTTGGCGAAATTGCCGATGACAACGCCCAGGGCGCGATCGTTGCGGAAATGTCCGGCATCGATTCCCATGGCCCCGCGCGTCGCGCCGTAGTTGTCGAACGCCACGCCCAGAATGGCGCCGACCTCTTTGAAGGTGCCATCGCGCTGGTTTTGGAAAACGAAATTCTGCACGGTGTCGTTGGCCACGATCAAATCGATCCAGCCATCGCCATCGTAATCGGCCGGCGCCACGCCCAAGGTCTTGGCCATGGGCAAGCCGGTGGACGGATTTTTCACTTGAACGCCACTGGCCGCTGAGACGTCGGTGAATTTTCCATTCCCTTCATTCCGGTAGAGCAGGGGAAACGTGCCTTCGAAATTCGTCGGTTGTCCGTAGGCGCGCCCGACGCCGACGAGTTTGTAGCCGACTTCGAAATCGATTTCGCGCGACCAGCGGACGTAATTGCCCACGAAAAGGTCGAGGTCACCGTCGCGATCATAATCGATCCAGGCGGCGCAGGTGCTCCATTGGTCAGGCGTTCCGCTCACGCCCGCTGCTTTCGAGACATCGGCGAATTTTCCACCGCCCATATTTCGGAACAAATGATTCTCGCCCACAGCGGTCAGAAACAGGTCCACGAAACCGTCGTTGTCGAAATCGCCGACGGCCACCCCCATTCCGTAAAAGCTGACATCGAGTCCGGAACCCGGCGTCGCATCCTGGAATTTGCCCGTGCCGTCATTGCGATAGAGAGCCATGGTGGGAAGCTTTGCGCCCGCGGGAACTTTGCCCGGCCAGTAGGTCGAGTTGACGAAGAGCAAATCCTGATCGCCATCGTTGTCGAAATCGAGGAAAGCCACGCCTCCGCCCATCGTTTCGGGAAGCAGTTTTTCGCCATACGCGCCGTTCACATGCACAAAGGTGATGCCGGCCGCCGCGGTCACATCCGTAAATCGCGCCTCGGGAATTTCCTCGACCGCGATGGCTTTTGCTTGCGGCGCTGAAATGGCGGTGACTTTGACCGGTCCGGCGTCGGGTTTGCGTTTGATCCACCAGATGACTCCAGCCGCTGCCACCACCAACCCCACCATGGCCATCAAGGACCAGCGGAACGCGCGTCCAATGACGGCATCGTCGTAATGAGCCAATTCTTCGGTTTCGTTCGGGTCCGGCGGAGCCACGTCCGGAGCCAAAGGTTTTTGCGAATCTTCAGTCGGTTTTTCGTGCATGGAAACTTTTAGTTCAACGGGAGGCCGGAGCGTCCGTGGTCGCGGCAAGGCGGCTGGGCAAATCGAGTTCCGGCGCGCCGGGACGCTGCAGCGGGTAAATCACAATCGCTTGCGCGGCGTGGTCGGCCGCGGGGTTTTTCCGCCGATGAATGGCGATAGCGCGATCACGGGCGTTGTCGTCCGGCCGATAGCGCTCGTGAAGCCGGCGATGTTCCTCGGCTTTTTGGGCGTCGCCCAATTGGGTGTAGATGAGGGCCAGGTTGTGATGCGCGGCCATATTTTCCCGATCGAGCGCGAGTGTTTTTTCGAATTGCGCCCGGGCCATTTCGAGGAATTCGCGTTGCCGCGCGGGATCGGCCCGTTCCATTTTGGCGCGTTCGAAAAGTGTCTGGCCATATTCATTGATGACTTCGTAATCCTTGCTGAAATCAAAACCGCGCTTTTCCAGTTCGGGATAGCGATCTTCCAGAATGCTGCGGAATTCGGTGATGGCCTTGTCGAGAAAGCCATTTTGCTTGTTCACCAATCCGTTCAACCAGGCCACAGTCCAGCGCGGCGCTGGCGGATCAAACGCGCTGGCCCGTTGCAACGCTTTCACCGCATCATCGAGCCGCCCTTCTTTGAAATAGACGCGCGCCAGATTGAGCGGGCCATCGGGACGGCCGAGCTTTTCCACTTCACCGAAGGCGTGCGCCGCCTGGATGAGTTCGCCTTTTTCGCTTCCTTTTTCTCCTTCGAGCAGGAGTCCAATGCCATAATCATTCCAGCGCTGCCATTCGGGAATTTCCGATTTCGCATTGATCACCGCCGCGGAATTGGCCCCTTCCACCGGAAAAGTGATCGTGTCGGCGGCGAGGACGGTGATTGGCAGATCATTGGTGACCTGGAAAGGCGCGCCGTTGGTGTAATTCTTCCCAAAGACGTAATTCATGTAAATCGTGTCGAACTTGCGGTAGTTCAAGCGCACTTCGACGGTGATGGGATCGCGGGCATTTTCCGGGACGGTGAACTCGTAATGCGCAACCTGCGCCGCTCCGGGAGGAATCTGATGATTGTAGAGCGGCGTGAAAATGTCCTGCGGATTGCGGCGGTCAATCCGGTTCCCGTCGCGATCGAGCATGTAAACATTTACGAAATGCGACCAGGGATCGACTTCCTTGTGCGGCCCGAGCCCGCCACTGCGCCCGAGAACGCGCGCGTTCGAGGTCACTTTGGCATCAACCCAGACTTCATTGGAATCGGCGGTGCCCTGTGTAAAGGGATGGCCGAGTTTCATCGTGCGCAAGACCACTTCGAGGAGGTACTTGCGGCCGGGTTTCAACGCCGGCACTTGCGGTCGCAACGGCGCGAGGAGCGCGCCATCAATCGTGCCGCCCTCTTTGATCCCGAATAGATCAACGCGCATCGATCCTTTCAGGAAATCCTGATGCGCCTTCACGATATCGGGTTGCCCGCGAATGTGCGCGATGCCGGTATTGGCGGCGGGGAAGAGGTGGTTGTGCACGCTCCGAACCTTGTTCGTTTCCGGATGAAAAACTCGCGCGCCGAATTCATCGGAAGGTTTCAGCGGCATGTGGCATCCGTTGCAATTGATCTGCGCCTTTTCGGGATAATAAAAACTGCGGGCGCTATGGCCGGAAACTCCGCTGAGCAGGAAGGTGTCGTAATGATTCTGGCCTCTCAGGAATTCTTTGTAATGATTCAACTCGCGCGGAATGCTGACTTTGTGGCAGGTCGAGCAGAACTCGGCCGTCTGATGGAGCGGTTTCAGAAATGTTTTCTTGTGAAATTCCGGCTTGGCCTTGACGAGCTGCTGATTGATGAACTGCAGAAAGGCGTTCGTGCTGTAAGCAAATGGGTAATGCACCGGCTCCTCGATCGTGTAATCGGCGTTGCCCACCGTGCTGTTGACGTGCGTGATCGCGTGGCAAGCCGTGCAGGTGATGCCCGCCTGCGAAGTCGGATGTTTTTCCAGATCAAAATTCGGATCGTCAAATGCCCCGCTGAAAAACGGCACGACGTCATGACAACCGGCGCACCAGCGCGAAGCTTTGACGCTTCCGTCGCGCTGCAGCGCCACGGAGCGCGTTTCCTTGACGCTGAATAGATAGGGCTTGTTGTTGAACGAACTGAAATGATGCGCGCTGTGGAACCATCCTTCGTAGTTGTCCGGATGACATTTCTGGCAGTAATCATCCATCATGAGCGTGCGGGCGGGGATGAAATTTCCGGTGGCCGTCTTGGCCAGTGAGGGCGCGAAATATTTCTCGCCTTCTTTTGGCCCGGCCACGTTCCATTTCCGCGGATCTTGTTTGTGGAGCAGAACCATTCCCAGCACCACCACTCCCACCACCGCCGC
>JBFMDG010000648.1:0-4547 GCA_040754135.1 Verrucomicrobiota bacterium | reverse complement strand
GATCCTCCTGCGTCTTCCGAATCTTCCACATGCGAACGTGGCTTTTGGCAAAACCTCCGCCGACAATCCGGAGGTGCGCTCGTTCGGCGAGAAACCGGCGTTTCCTTTCACTCCGAAATCGCACGTCGAACTCTGCGAAAGCTTGAGGCTGGTCGATTTCGCGCGCGGCGCAAAACTCTCCGGCAGCGGATTTCTTCTTTATACAAATTGGGGCGCCCGACTGGAACGCGCGTTGATCCAATTCATGCTCGACCTGCACACCAGCGAGCATGGCTACACCGAAGTTTCGCCGCCATACATCATTCAGCGCGATTGCATGGTTGGCGTGGGGCAATTTCCGAAATTCATTGATCAGGCCTACGCAGTTCGCGAAGGCGAAGATGCCGCCACGCTCGGACAACTCTATTTGCTCCCTACCGCGGAAGCGCCCGTGGCCAATATTCATCGCGAGGAAATCCTCAAGGAAAGTCAATTGCCCATCCGTTATTGCGCCTACAGTCCATGCTTCCGCGCTGAAGCCGGCGCGGCGGGCGTCGGGACGCGCGGCATGATTCGCGTGCATCAGTTTGACAAAGTCGAGTTGATCAAGATCGTGACGCCGGAAACGGGCTACGATGAATTGGAAAAGTTGGTGGGGAACGCCGAGACAATTTTGCAAAGACTCGGTTTGCATTACCGCGTGATTCAGCTCTGCACGGGCGACATGGGTTTTGCCAGCGCCATGACTTACGACATCGAAGTGTGGGCGCCGGGACAAGGCCAGTATTTGGAGGTGTCGAGTTGCTCGAATTGCGAAGACTTTCAGGCGCGCCGCATGAATTTGCGTTTCAAGGCGGAAAATGGCGAGAACCGGTATCCGCACATTCTGAATGGGAGCGGCACGGCTTTGGCGCGTTTGTTCGTCGCCCTGATTGAGACTTACCAACAGCCCGATGGCTCGCTCCTCGTGCCCGAGCCACTGCGACCCTATTTGAAGACCGATCGCATTCAATGAGAGTCCTGCTTGCCAGCAGCGAGGTTCATCCCTACTCGAAAACGGGAGGATTGGCCGACATGGCGGGCGCTCTCGGCAAATACCTGGCGCGCGCAGGAGTAAAAACTGGCATTGTCACACCACTCTATCGCGGGACCCGCGCCAAATTCCCGGCGCTGAAGGCATCGGACATCACATTCGAATTGCCGCTCGGCGATCGCCGTGTGGCGGCGTCGATCTGGACGCTCGATCCGCTGCCGAACCTCACGGTTTATTTTGTTGATCAACCGGCGTTTTTTGACCGCGCGGAGATCTATCAGGAGAAGGGGATCAGCTATCCCGACAACGCCGATCGCTATATTTATTTTTCGAAATGCGTGGTCCGTTGCGCGCGACAATTGTCCTGGCAACCGCAAGTGTTGCACATCCACGATTGGCAGACAGGGCTGGTGCCTTTGCTCGTGCGGCATGCCAAAGATTTCGATGGCTGGACTCACGCGCCCCGCACCTGCTTCACCATTCACAACCTGGCGTACCAGGGACAGTTCTCGATGGACACTTACCGTCTCACCAATTTGCCCTGGTACTATTTCACCCCGGAAGGCGTCGAGTTTTACGGCGGATTCAACTGCCTCAAAACTGGCCTTGTGTTCACCGACCTGATCACGACCGTCAGTCCGCGGTATGCCCGGGAAATCACCACCGAAGCGTTTGGCTGCGGTCTGGATGGTTTGTTGCGCGCGCGCCAAAATGCGTTGTTTGGAATTCTCAATGGCGTCGATTACTCCGAGTGGAACACCGAACACAATCCGCATTTGCGTCATGCCTTTTCAGTCGAGAACCTCGAAGGGAAACGCGCGGGCAAGCTCGCTTTGCAACAGGAATATGGCCTCCCGCAACGCGCCGATGTCCCGCTCTTCGGCACCATTTCGCGGCTCGCCGATCAAAAAGGCATGGACCTCGAGCTGGCCGCGCTCGAAGAAATGATCGGAAACGAAATTCAGTTCGTCCTGCTCGGCACGGGCGATCCCATGTTCGAGAGCGCCTTCGCTGGTCTGGCGCAGCGTTACCCCAATAAAGTGGCGGTGAAAATCGGATACGACGCCGGACTGGCTCATCGCATCGAAGCCGGTTGCGATTTTTTTCTGATGCCTTCTCGATTTGAACCGTGCGGATTGAATCAGATGTACAGCTTGCGATACGGCACCATCCCGATCGTGCGCGCGACTGGAGGACTTGATGATTCGGTGATCGATGTCACCGAGAACGCCGACTGGGCCAATGGCATTAAATTCTACGATTACTCCGCGGCCGCGCTGGTCAAAGCCATGCACAAGGCGCTCGTGATTTATGCAGATGCCGAATTGTTAAAGCATTACCGGCTCAATGCGATGGAAGCGGATTTCTCCTGGGAACGCACCGCGCAGGAGTATCAGTCTGTTTACCAGCGTCTCCTGGTTGGCGCGGGGTCCGGCGCCCAACCTTGATTGGCGCCCCATTCCATCCGTCATCTTTGAGATGGAAGGACAGCGGCGCAGGCGCGGCGGAGATATTCCTCGTATTCCCAGTTTCCGCTGCTGCCCGTTTGGCGCGTGACAACCAGATCGAGGCTCGGCACGAACGCGATCAATTGCCCGCCGCTGCCGGGTTTATGCCGGGCATCGGCTGGAATGCCGGCGCCGCTGCGGTTGCTCTCTCCCGAAAGGCGCGCCGGCAATTCCCATCCATGACTGAAGATTTGCGGATTGAGCTTCCACCGCAACTCCGGCGTGGAGACGTCATGGGTTGGAGCCGCTGTTTCCTCGATGAACCACTTTGGAATGATCTGGCGATCGCGCCATCGGCCTTGACGCAACATGCAATACGCGATGCGGGCGAGGTCGCGTGCCGGCATGCCCAATCCGTGTGACGGATGGCGTCCATACTTTTCGCCTCCGTCAAAAAACTGAAACCACCAATGCTCGATGCCCAGCGGTTTGAAGAGGGCCTCGATGGCAAATGCGTCGTAAGGTTTGCCGGTGACGGTTTCACAGACGAGCGAGGCGTGATGCAACGCGTGTGAGGAATACCCGCAACCGCGGCCCGGATCGAAAGCGAGCTTCGCCGTTCGAGGATCATCCGTGTGGCCTAAAACGTATTCCCAGGAGCCATCGTTCGGAGCACCGGTCGATTCCGGACAGAGCCCCGACGTATGATTGAGCAATTGTTTCACGGTGATTTTTCCTTTGCGAGGATCGCTGAGCGGATGCGCCCACGGGATGAACTCGAAAGCGCGGTCATCGAATTTCATTTTGCGCGGAGTCAAACCGCGTTGGCTTTGGTCGGAAGCAATGGCCAGAACCGTCGCGCAGATTGCTTTGGAAACGGAAGCCACGCGGCGGGCATCGGTTTTGGCGCTGTTACCGCGCTCGACTTCGAGGACAATAAATCCGCGCCGGATGATGACAGCGGCAAAATTCCGATCATCACTTTGCTTCAGCCAATCTTTGAGCGCGTCGAGCCGGGCGGGATCCATTCCGGCGCGATGCCGCAGTCCGTCCGGATGATCGAGTTTACGCCAGCCCCCCTGCGATTCCGGCGGAGGAAAATAATCTTCGTGCTGCTGGGGATCTGCTGCCAATTGGAAGGTGGAGCCGGCCAGAATCATGCCCATGCAGAAGCTGGGCAAGCGAGAGCGCAACCATATGACAAAACTCGACCGGCGCACGGAAATGGGCGTTAGTGTCCGAGGATGCATCGCGCAGGTTCTTTTTAGCTGATTCGAATCGCACATGAAAGCGAGGAATCGCTGACCGCCCTTGTGCTCTCTGCCCTCTGCCCTGTGGCCTCTGCGCTGTGGGATTGATTGGATCGCCCTTTCAGGGCTTGGGATGTTGGCCACAGGTTACCCAGAGGGGTTTCCCTGGGCTGTCATGGAGCTGCCCCTTTGGGGCGAAAGAATCAGTGCCAACGGCGCGTCCCAGCCCTACTAACCGGGCGCAATACTTCAGCCCAGGGGAACGCCCTGGGGGCGCGGAACCTGGCGGGCTTTCGGCTTTATTCTTTCTCCTGCTCTGAATGCAATGAAGGAATGTGAAGGAATGCTGGAATGCAGGATAATCAGTTGACGTGCAGGAACTAAAACGCTAAAAATTGAGAACAACCAAATTCTGGAACAGCAAGGCCGTGGCTTTCAGCCGCAGGGATGTGACCGACAGTGGGTGTTTGGAATATCGCCAAACGCTGTTAGTTTAAGAATCAGTACCAAACGAACGAACATGCAGAAACCAACGCCAGCTGCTCTCTCTCCATCGGGTGCCGCGCGTTATGCATCTGCCGGTTTCACGATGGTTGAGTTGCTGACGGTCATTGCGATCGTGGCAATCCTGGCCGCATTGCTTTCCTCCGCGTTGAATTCCACCAAGAGCAGCGCTCACCAGATCACCTGCCTCAACAACATCAAACAAATTCAAATGGGTTGGGTGATGTATGCGGATGATAACGGCGATGTGTTGCCGCTGAATCAAAGCATGCCCAGCTCGAGTCCAAAGCTGTTCGGCCGGCGCAACACCACCAACTCCTGGGTCGGCGGCAA
>JBFMDG010000647.1:0-4554 GCA_040754135.1 Verrucomicrobiota bacterium | reverse complement strand
CTGATTTACCTGCTCACGCTCAATCGCTGGGTCACGCTTAGCAGTTTGAATTTCGTCAGCAACCTCGCCGGATGGGACAACTCTTCGAAACACCGAGGGCGATTTGAATGCGGTGAATTTGTCGCGGACTTCAGCTTTGGAGCGGTCCGGAACCGGTCCGGGACGCCCTCCGCTACCTGACCGCGGCGCACCAGGCAGCAATGATGGGCTGATCAATGATTGGGATGCGGATGCTGCTCGTAATGTTTGCGCAACAAATCTTCGCCGAAATCATTTTCCAGATCCCGCCAAACGGCATGAATGTGGTTGGCATTATTTTGCGTGTTGTCGTACTCCATCAAAAACGACGGACCTTGTATGCGGTAATAATGCCCCTGCCCCGGCTCGACTCCGCCCGCCCAGGCAAACGAGATTTTGTCCGAACCGGCGTGTTGAATTTTTTTCAAGTCCTGGTCCGCTACTTCCGGACGGTAGCGATAGACATATTCGCGGATGAGGCTTTGCAGCAAATGCGCCTGCTCGGGATTCATCCTGCTCGCCGCCAGCCCCGCCGGACTCAAGACGCGCGCTTTGCGATCGGCCGAGGTGATGATATCGCTGGGCGCGGTGTTGGTATAAATGGCAACGCGCCGCTGTTCGTCGTTCAATGATTTGACTAATTTGCGCGCCAGATCCTCTTCGGCCGCCAGGACCCGCACTCCTTTGCGGGCGCCGGAGCGGACTTCGCCCGGGTTCGAGCCGAAAAACGACGGCGTCACAGAAATGTGTTCCCGCGCCAGAGTGAAGTTGAGCGACAGATGATGTCCTTCGACGCGCCAGCCCCAGGCACCTTTAAGATCGGGCTTGCCGAAAACGCTGACGAAATAAAGTTCGGAATCGCGCACCGGTCCTTTGCCTTGTTCAAGTTCTTTAAGAATTTCCTCGAGGCTCATGATGGTGGTGGCTTTGATAAAGCCCCGCTGACTGAGCGCCGAGTTGAGGAGAGCGTAGGCCAGGTGGCGCTGGGCTGGGGTCATTTCTTTGAGAGGCAGACCTTTTCTGGCGCGCGGGATGAAATGCCAGTTGAGGCGCTCCTCTTCTTTCCAATTGAAAGTGGCTTGGGCCTTTTGTTCATCGTTCAGTGCGGCCAGGAAATTGTTGGCTGCCTCCACCATTTCTTCGGCTGCGGAATGAGCGTGTGCGGCGGGGGTGATAAGCAGTAACAGCAACCATAAGCCGATGGACCAGCGGGAGAAGTTTTTCATGTCCCCGAGTGAAAACCACCCCACAGGAAAGGCAAAGAGAAAAATTGAGTTGAGCGCTTCGCCAAACATCGCCAATGCCCGCCAGCCATCTAAAAACGAATTCAATGGCATCCATCCAACGCCGCGCGAATGACCTCCTTCAACAACTCAGCGCATCTTTGCGGCACGCCTCGGCGTATGGCTGACCCGGCGCTCCGTCGAGGCTCACCACCATTTCCAGTTCATATCTGGTTTCTCGCCGGCGATCCGTTCCATTTCCTTGGTGGGCAGGAATTGATAATACTCGGCATGCGTATCGCCGAAGAGCATGACCATGCGGTTTTTCCCGCGGTAATTGTGCCAGATATGGCGTTTGTGCAGGACATCGCGATTGGCGTGCCAGATCCAATCGCCTTGAATGATTTTGCTGGAAGGTTTGAGCGCGACTTCGGTTTGTTTGATGGAAACATTGTTTCGGTCGTCTTTCATCCCGCAGACCTTTTTCACTTTGTAATAATCGAAAGCGAACTCGGTGAGGTAACTGTTTCCGTATTGATAGTAGCAATTCGTCGTGCGACGTCCTAAATTCACTTCCGCCCAGTAATCCCCTTTATCCGCTGGGCAACGAAACACTTCGTAAGCCGTCCCGATGTACCGGTTCAAAGGCCGATTCGTTGCGGCCGTGTAATAGTCGTAGGTCCCATTCTTTCCTCCCGTGGCGGCCCAGTCGACGATGGCAGGATAAAACTCATTATTCTCTTCGGCGTACATCCAAAAAGCTCGTCCGATATTTCCGCCCTGGTTGCTGACGCATTTGATCATGAGCGCTTTTTGTTTCGCGCGCGCCAGGGCCGGCAGGAGCATTCCTGCGAGAATGGCGATGATGGCAATGACGACCAGAAGTTCAATCAAGGTGAAGGCAGGCGAGGGCGCGATGTTCAAACCGCGTTTCGGGCTGGGCGGATCATGCGGCTTCATACGATCCAACAGATGCAGTGATGGCAGCGTAGCCCGTTCCGCGAACAAGCGTCAAGGAACTGTTCGGCTTTTTCCAGGCGATCTGCGGCGTGCCCCACGAACGCGTGTCAAACCGGATGTGAAACGTCAGCACGCGATCGTGACCGCACGCGCAAAATGGCGCGACAAGCCTCTGCCAATGCAGTGCAGTCAGATTCTGTTCCGATGGAGATGCGCAAATAATCGCTGACGCTAGGGTGATTGAACCAGCGCACGAGGATCTTTCGCCGTCGGAGTTTTTGCAACCAGACCGGCGCGGGGAATTTTGGCGGACGCACCAGCAGAAAATTCGTTACGCTGGGCAAAACCTGGAACCCGAGTTCGGCCAGGTCGCGTCGCAAGCGTTCCCGAGTGGCCATGATCAGGCGGAGATTAGACCGGTAATAAGCAAGATCTGAAAGGGTTGCGAGGGCTCCAATCTGGCCCAGGCCATTGACGTTGTAGCTGTCCCGAATTTTATCCAGCGCGGCAATCAAATTGGGATGCCCGACAAAATAGCCGACCCGCAAGAAACAGAGCGAATAGGCTTTCGAGAATGTGCGTGCGACCAGCACGTTGGGGTATTTCAGGGCCAGATCGAGCGCTTGTTCGGCCCCGAAATCGACATACGCCTCATCGAGAATCACAATGCCGCGCTGCGCATCGCACAGCACTTCAAGCTCTGTCTTGAGATAACCGCGGCCGCTCGGGGCGTTGGGTGTGGTGACGAACGTGAGCGCGGCGCGGAAGTCCCATTCCTTGCCCCGGCGCAAATCGAACGTGGACGGAATTCCAAAATCCCACGTTAAGGGAACGGGATTGGCGCGCGCGCCGTGTATCGCCGCCAGGACCGGATAAAGAGAATAGCTCGGGGTGAAAAACTGAACGGTGCTGCGATGAACGGTTTTGCGGTTCACGCCGCCAGAAGATTTTGCAAAAAAGGCCGCGCCCGGTTCGACAAATGCCCGCGTGGCCAGCGCCAGCAATTCATCCGATCCATTGCCTACAATGATGTTTTCAGGAGCGCATTGATGAAACCGCGCAAGCCGTTCGCGCAAAAGTTGCGCTGTGGGATTCGGATAAAGCCGCAGCCGGCCATCGACGGCGTCGCGAATCGCGGCGAGCACTTTCGGCGAGGGCGGATAAGGATTCTCGTTGGTGTTGAGCTTGATCAGGCCGGGGATTTTCGGTTGTTCGCCGGGCACATAAGCGTGCAATTGCTGGATTAAGGGGCGAACAAACTGGGTCGAGTCCGGCCAATGTCCGGGCGCGCCTGAATCGTTCCAAGAAGAAAACCCCGGATTGCCTGAGAAATCCGTTTTCGCGTCCCGTTTCATGATTTTTGTTGGCGCAGCGCGGCTCTTTTGGGCGAGGACAAACTGGAACGGAGCCGGATTTCCGCGGAGCGCCCATGGGCATCGAGCCCTTCGACCGCGGCAAAAGTGCGAACGGCAGCCAACGATTGTTTCAAGGCGCGTCGATCAAACTCGACGACGCTGGTGCGGCGTTGGAATTGATCGGCCGTCAATCCGGCGAATGAAACCCCAGCGCCGCCAGTGGGCAATTCATGGCTCGGGCCGGCCACATAATCACCGAGCACGGTGGGCGAATACTGTCCGATGAACAAGGCGCCGGCAGTGGTGATGCGTTCCGCAACTCGCGCCGCCTGTCGGGTCATGATTTCGCAATGTTCGGGGGCGAAGCGATTCACGAGGTGAATTCCTTCGGCGATGCTTTGCACCAGAATCAACCACCCGTTTTTTTTGAGGGCGTTTTCGATGTATTCGCGGCGGCTCAAGGCCGGGAGCTGCTTGCGAATGGACCGCTCGACCGTTTGCAAAACTTTTTTAGAAGTCGTGACCAGCCAAACGCGTTCGTGTCCGGAACCATGTTCAGCCTGGGCGAGCAGATCTGCTGCGATGAATTCAGGATCGGCCGTGTCGTCGGCCAGCACCAGCACTTCGCTGGGGCCGGGCAAAAGGTCCACCGCCACGTGGCCGAAGAGCAATCGTTTCGCGGCCACCACGTAGGCATTGCCCGGTCCGAACACTTTTTGCACGCGGCTGATCGTTTGGGTGCCGAGGGCCATGGCGGCGATGGCTTGGGCCCCACCTACGCGATAAATTTCCGTCGCGCCAGCGGCGTTCAAAGCGAACAGCAACGCTGGATTGAGCGCGCCATCTTTGCCGCAGGGAGAGCAGACGACGATTTCGCGGCAGCCGGCCACTCGCGCCAGCGACACGGTCATGAGCGCGGTGGAAACCAGCGGCGCGGTGCCGCCTGGAATATAAATGCCGACGCGTTGGAAAGGATCGAACTTTTCCCCCACCCGCCC
>JBFMDG010000646.1:0-4557 GCA_040754135.1 Verrucomicrobiota bacterium | reverse complement strand
GTTGCGGCGGATTTCATCCTGCAGCGCCATAACCATGTTTTCGGTGTCAGAGATAGTCAGTGCTTTCATGCACGGACCATACACCGGATTGCTTACATAGGCAATTAATTATGACGCTCTGTTTAGCAATCCGTTCTACATGGAGTGCGGTGGCAAAGCGAAAGCGCGACACCGCTTTGGCCGATGCGCTGCGCGTTGGATGAACTGCCGCTCGCCGAGCCGTGGCCAAAGCGCCGTCGCCACTGCGTTCTGCCGGCGCATTCCAAATGAATGGCCGGAGAAAACTTTTGCGCAGATCCCCCGTGTCATGGAGTGCGGTGGCAAAGCGTAAGCGCGACATCGCTTTTTGCCGATGCGTTGCGCGTTGGATGAACTGCCGCTCGCCGAGCCGTGGCCAAAGCGCCGTCGCCACTGCGTTCTGCCGGCGCAGTCCAAGTGAATGGCCGCTGGTTTAATGAAAACGTTTGCGGAGATCAGCCGTGTCATGGAGTGCGGTGGCAAAGCGAAATCGCGACACCGCTTTTGGCCGATGCGTTGCGCGTTGGATGAACTGCCGCTCGCCGAGCCGTGGCCAACGCGCCGTCGCCACTGCGTTCTGCCGGCGCGGTGCAAGACGAGTCTTCAGTGAACCGAGGTTTCCGAAGTTTCAGAGATGGGCGACTCTTCTTCACGCGGACCGGAAGTGGCGCAGTAATTGAACCGCATTTCCACTTCGTCATCGGCAGCATGAATGATCACCTGGCCTGGCGAACCCACCTTTGCGAGCCGTTTCGCCAGAAAGATGGCTTCTGCTTTGGATGGCCGGATAAAATGCGGTCGACGAAATCCTTCCTTGATGACTTCCCAATGTTCCGCAGTCGGTCTGACATGAAACACACACATGCTGCACTCTCCTGAGGCATCCTTTCGATCCATTTTTAATTAATCTGCCAACGCAAAATTTGCCATAGGGGAACTCACCGGAAAACGCATCAGGTTTTCGCGAAAACTCACCCTGAATCCACTTGAGATGGCTGATCGAGGATGGCGCCATCGGTCGCTCCGGCCAGACGAATCGTTTCCAATTGCGGTGTTCACCCGCTTCATCCGGTGGAGGTGTTGTCAACTGATTTATTGCGCGCCAGACGAGGGAAAATTCTGGCGACGCAAAGTCATGTGGTATAGCTTCAGCCCAAGAAAAACCGGTAAAAAGCCGACGTTAATGAGTTTGGAAATGTCAGAGAATTCTGGGATCAGTGCGGCGGAAGCAGAGGCGTTGTGGACTGACCTGAGCGGTTTTACCACGCAGATCGGAAGTGCCGAAGGATTGAATGAGTTGAGTTGCACGAGCTTCACTCGGCGTTACCAGGATTTGAAGGACAAAGCGGATTTGCGCCGGTTTCTCGAGAGCTATTTCTCGGAAATTTTGCTGCCGATCGAACTGCCGGCGATCATGCAGACCTTTTATTTGGCGCAGCGCTCCGCTTATCGTGAATTGATCACGCTGGATCAGCGCTTGTCAGAAGTGGATGCGTTGCGCGGATTTGCCAAGGCCAGCGCACGCGCCGGCCGTTTTCAACTGAATCGCCTTCGGCCGCTTCGCGACCAACGTATTGTTCAGCGCTATTTGCAAGCGATTGAAACCGGGGATGCTCATGGCTGGCATACCGTGGTCTTCGGAATGATCTTGTCGCTCTATTCGATGCCGCTGCGCCAGGGTCTGTTGCATTACGCGCGTCAAACCTTGCGCGGCCTGGTGCACTCGTCCACCTGTCCTGTCAATCTCTCCCCCGCGGAAGCCGAAGCATTTCTTGCGGAAATGAACCCCGCCTTGCCTAGAGCCATCGAGGCCGCGCTTCATCGCCACGCAGCTTCCAATCTGGTCTTGCTCACCTGAGAGCCTGTTAGAGGGGCGCTTCGCGATCCCTCGGACGCTCCACTCATGGCAGTGATTCGCAATCA
Source organism: Verrucomicrobiota bacterium (assembly GCA_040754135.1). Classification (GTDB taxonomy): domain Bacteria; phylum Verrucomicrobiota; class Verrucomicrobiia; order Limisphaerales; family SIBE01; genus JBFMDG01. The sequence goes on along the minus strand of JBFMDG010000646.1, from coordinate 2,616 downwards.
CCGCGCCTTTCATTTCGTAAGGATTCCTGTGTCATCGCGACGAAATCGTAATGCGCAAAACGTACTTTCCTTGCCCGCGAATCGATCGGAGCCCTGTTAAACAAGGGACTTTTCCTGGGGCACAAGTGCTGGAGCATTTTTTCCTTCATCGAGGGATGCGCAGGTTACGTTTCAACCAACTGTGGATGCTTTTGCTTTTCGTCTTCTGGTGCGTTTCGAGTTCATTGGCCGCGGTCCTCGAAGTCGGGCCGATTGGATTGACGGTGGATAACCTCGATCGAGCGGTGGGGTTTTACACCGAAGTTTTGTCGTTCCAAAAGGTGCACGAACGCCACAGCCCGATGGGTGAGGCCGATGCGTTGCTGGGTTTGAAGGAAACGGAATTGCGGAGTGCGCGAATGCGTTTGGGTGACGAGGAGATCGTGCTGACCGAACACCGCGCGAACAAGGGCCGGCCATTTCCGCCGGATTCACGCAGTCACGACCATTGGTTTCAGCACATTGCCATTGTCGTGCGGGACATCGATCGCGCCTATGCGCGTTTGCGCCAGCACAAAATCAAGCATGTCTCGACTGCGCCGCAGACATTGCCCGCCTGGAACAAAGACGCTGGGGGCATCAAAGCATTCTATTTTCGCGATCCGGAAGAGCATGTGTTGGAAATCATCTGGTTCCCACCGGACAAAGGTGATGCGAAATGGCAGCGCGCCACTGATCGCTTGTTTCTCGGGATTGATCACACGGCAATTGTTGTCAGCGACACCGATCGGAGTCTGGCATTCTACCGTGACAGGCTCGGTTTGCGTGTGGCGGGCGGAGCCGAAAACTATGGGTCCGAGCAGGAGCATCTCAATCAGGTTTTCGGCGCGCGATTGCGGATCACGGCGTTGCGGGCGTCGCGCGGCCCCGGCATTGAATTTCTTGAATACATCGCGCCTCCAGGTGGCCGGCCATTACCGGCGGATGCGAAGGCGAACGATCTCGTTTTCTGGGAAACGCATTTGCACACCGAAAAGATCGATGCTCTGGTGACAAATTTAAGGGACAACCATTCCACCTTCCTTTCCACAGACGTTGTGCACGCGTCTGATCCCGCGGACAAGCCGGCGCGAAGTGTGATCGTGCGTGATCCCGATGGCCATGCCTTGCGGATTTCGCAACCGCTCGAGCGGCTGCGCTGAGGCGGGTCGAGCGGCGGGTGCGTGATCGCACAACCGACGCATTCAATTGGCGCGACCATTTGCGACACACATCACCTGGCTTCGGCACGAGCAACTGATCGAGAGCGCATCGCCGCCCAAAAAAGGCCGTGCTTTTTATCCCCCGCCACTCCCATGTGCCCCGCTGCAAGCTGCGAGTTTTTCGGATTCAAAGGGCCCCGACGCTTTCGAGCGAAGCGGTCTCAAGTGCACGGTGGAGGCGTTGGGTCCACACGCCGGCGGGAGGCAAAAATTTTTGAAAGGTTCTGGCGGTCTCATCGACTCACCTCACGCGATTGAAATAACAAATTGAAACCATAATAAAAAACATGAGCAACACACTCCTGGCCTTACTCACGGCATTCGCGCTGGCTGTTGCCGCGCGCGCCGATCATCAACCCGGCCACAAAGTTCTCGTCCTGAAAAATAAAGAGGGCGCGGCGATTCTCGGCTACGATCCGGTGGCCTATTTCACAGTGCACAAGCCCGTGAAAGGCAACCCGAATTTCCAGTCGGAATTTGCCGGCGCGAAATATTATTTCGCATCGGCGGAACACAAGGCGCGGTTCGACGCCCAACCCGCGAAGTTTGTCCCGGCCTACGGCGGCTATTGTGGTTTTGCGGCGAGCATCGACCGCTTGTCCCCCATCAGTCCGGAATGGTTCCAGATCGTCGATGGCCGTCTGATCCTGCAGCACAACAAAAAGGCTTACGACAAATTCAACGCAGATCTCGCCGGCAATATTGCGAAGGCCGATAAGCACTGGCCTGGATTAGTGGCGCGGCATGGCACCGGGAGCAAATCACTGGTGTTGACCGACAAAAAAGGCGTGGCCTTGGGTGGTTACGATCCGGTCAGTTATTTTCAAAATGGCAAACCGGCCAAAGGCGATCCAAATATTGAGGCCACCTACAACGGCGCGCTTTACCACTTTGTTTCGCAGGAGCACCGCGAGATTTTTGAAAAGAACCCCTCGAAATTTGCGCCGGCTTACGGCGGCTATTGCGGCTATGCAGCCAGCGTGGGAAAAGTGCGTCCCGCCAATCCGCTGCTCTGGTCGATCGTCGATGGTCAACTCATTTTGCAACACACCCAGGGCGCCGTGGACCTTTGGGAAAAGGATGTGACGGGCAACAAGGCCAAAGCCGACGAGTTTTGGCCGCGCCTCGTCGAAGTTAAAGCCGGCTTGAAAAATCCCGTGGACAGTCTGCTCGGCAAATCGGTCCTCGCGGAAGCCCGTTAAACCTGACCATCGGAACTTAACCCGACAAAAACACCGCTCGCTTTATGAACTCACAAATTGAAAAATTCGCTTGCATCGCTTGCGCCCTCGTGATTTCCGCCGGCTTCGCATTTGCCGGGGATCAAATCGCAACCAAACACACCCTCACTCTCGCAGGCGCTCGCAGCGCCGGC
>JBFMDG010000645.1:0-4565 GCA_040754135.1 Verrucomicrobiota bacterium | reverse complement strand
AAATCGTTTTCGACGTCAAGACCGTCGAGGAAACCAGCGCGGTTGACGCCACCATTGGCGATTTTGTCGATCAAATTCTGGTGGAAGCATTGCGGCTGCAGGCCACCGATATTCATATCGAACCGTATCCGAATTCGATTGCGCTGCGCTACCGCATCGATGGCCTCATGCAAAATGTACCGGTGCCTTCCGGATTGCGTTCGCTTTATCCCGCGATTGTGTCACGGCTGAAAATCATGGCCGGCTTGAACATTGCCGAAAAGCGGCTGCCGCACGACGGCCGCATCGCCATGAAAACGGAGAATGAAGAGTATGATCTCCGCGTCTCGATCATTCCGACCAAATATGGCGAGGCCATTTGTTTGCGGATTCTGGGCCGGCAAAGCTTGTTCCTCGATTTGAGCCAGCTTGGCATGGAGCCGGAACAGGAAACTCTGTTTATCGAACTGACAAAACTCCCGCAGGGCTTTGTGCTGTTGACCGGCCCAACTGGCAGCGGCAAGACCACCACTTTGTATGCGGCGATGGCTCATGCAAACGAGGAGGCGCGCAAGATCATCACCATTGAAGATCCCATCGAATACCAGCTCGAAGGCATCTCGCAAATTCAAGTGCGTGAAGAGGTCGGGCTGACGTTTTCCAGCGGCTTGCGCTCGGTCCTTCGCCACGATCCCGACGTGGTGTTGATCGGGGAAATTCGCGATCTGGAAACCGCCGAAATTGCCGTGCGCGCCGCGCAAACGGGACATCTCGTCTATTCCACGCTGCACACGAACGACAGCGTCAGCACCATCGCGCGATTGCTGGAAATGAAAGTGGATCCGTTTCTCCTCAGTTCCTCGCTCGTCTGCAGCATTGCCCAGCGCCTCTTGCGCAGAATCTGCAAACATTGCCAGGTGGAAGACCGACTTGTGCCCGAACACTTGCAAGAGGACATGGCTCGCGCTTTGGGGATCACACCCTCGGCGGTGAGCGCCTGGCGCGGACGCGGCTGCGTTGAATGCAATCAAAAGGGTTACCGCGGCCGTGTGGCGATTTATGAATTTTTCGTGATTACTCCGCAGATGGCCGACCTCATTGTGCCTGGGGTGAAAACGGAACAACTGCGAACCACGGCACGCGAACATGGCTGGCGTTCCCTGCGCGAGGCCGCCTGGCAGAAAGTGCAAAACGGATTGGTATCGGTCGAGGAAGTGCAACGGGTGACACGCCGCATCGTTTATTCGAACCTGATGCGCGGACGCGTTGCTCCTGGACGATCGCCCGTTGGCTGAAGCCAATGCGGTTCAGGCGGGACGTTTTTGCACGAGCTGTTTGCCGAGCACCTCCGACAGCGGATCTGTTTCCACAGCAGAAAACCCCAAATGCAAATGCCTGCGCCAGCCTTCGGCATGTTTGAACCGGCCCGACATGCGCCCCACGGCGCGCGACATCGCGTCCATTGATTTCAAATAAGAGTCAAACCCCTGACTCAAATCGAGCCATTGCTTTTGGCTGGCATGGGCAGCAAGCGCTTCCCGCTTGAGAGCGTGGACTCGAGTCGTGTTAATAATGAGATCGGGCCGAATCTCCTCCCGCAATGGGCCGCGCAGGCCGTGCGGCATGGCATGGTAAACTGTGACGTCGCCGTCATAGTGCGAACGCTTCGGATTCGTTCTGAAATTGGGCATGCCCCGCGCAAACGCCGCCGTGACCGCCAGACGGCACGTGTTGGTGTGATCCTCCATGTAATCGACCGGCGAATGCGTGAGGATCACAGCCGGCTTCACCTCCCGAATAATGGCCGCCACTTTGCCCAACAAATGGCGGTCATAAAAGATTTCCAAATCGTCAGCCACACTCGGATGATACTGCGCCCCGAGAATTTGGGCGGCTTGCTGAGCTTCTCTCCGGCGCACGCGGCGGGTTGCGGCCGCCGACAAAGTCGCGCTGCCACAATGGCCGCTCGACAGGTTCACGTAATGGATTTCCCAGCCAGCCTGCTTCAACAGCAACAAAGTGCCGGCCATGTAAAATTCGATATCATCGGGATGCGCAGCGATGGCGATGGCTGTGTTCATTTCGCGAGTGGAAAGCGTGCGCGAGCCGGCGGGGCAACAGTTCGAAGGCGCTTACAACGGTTGCCGCGGTTGCGCATCCCATTCGGCAAGTTTGCGGTCCAGGAGAAAATGGATTCGTTCGAGCGCATCCTTCCAGCCGCGCGCGTAAGGCGTGTTCAAATCATGAAATTCCTGTTCGAGCTGGCGCAATTCGGTCTCGCGAAATTGGCGGAGAGCGCCCAGCGTTTTCAGAATCCCCTCGAGCTCGGCATCGATCTTCACTTGCTCGGCGAGCGCTTCCGGCGGGGGCGACCAATACATCTCCAACTGCTGTTGTTTGTGGCACAGCTCTCGAATCCGCTCGCGCAATGAGGTTGCTGTCGGTGACACGCTTTCAGTTTTCGCGTTCGAGTCCGTGTGTGAATGGTGCGCGCTGCAGGGTTCGAACCTGCGACCCCTTCCGTGTGAAGGAAGTGCTCTACCGCTGAGCTAAGCGCGCCGCAAGCGAGGGAAACAGTAGCCGCGAAGCCGAACAATTCAAGTACTTGTTACCAGCCTCTACCAGCCTTGCGCCTGTCCCACGCCTCGTGGATCTGTGACGCCAAAAAAGCCGGTTCCCTCGGGCAAAAGAGCGATCGCCTGAGCCGCTCCCATTGAGTCCACCGCCGTCACTTTGTGGCCGCGTTTGCGCAGCTCATTGATGACCCCCTCCCCGATCGTGCTCTCAATCCGAAGCTCGTCCGGCAGCCATTGGTGATGAAAGCGCGGTTGAGCCAATGCCGATTCAATGTCCATGCCGAAATCAATGACGTTCACGATGGCCAAAACAACCTGGGTGATGATCGTTGGGCCGCCCGCGGCGCCGACCGAAAAGAGCGGCCGTCCATTATGGTAAACGAGCGTTGGGCTCATGCTCGAAAGCGGGCGTTTGCCTGGCGCGATGGCGTTGGCCTCGGCGCCCACCAGTCCAAAAAAGTTCGCCGTGCCAGGTTGGGCGGAAAAGTCGTCCATCTCGTTGTTCAAAACGACTCCGGTGCCAGGCACCACCACTTTCGAGCCGAAAGTGGTGTTGATTGTGGCGGTGCATGCCACCCAATTTCCACTTTCATCCGCGGTGCAAAAGTGCGTCGTGTGCTTTCCGAAAAAACCGGCGGGCGCGCCGCTCGGAATTCCATTGGTCCGCACCGCAGTGGCTTGATCGAGGCGAATGCGACGCGCCAACCCCGCGGCATACGTTTTCGAGACCAGGCTGCGCGGCACATTGACGTAATCGGGATCTCCGAGCCAATAAGCGCGATCGGCGAAAGCCAGCTTCATGGCTTCGGTGATCAAATGAATCGTGTTGGGCGAGTTCGGCCCATGCTGCTTCAGGTTGAAGTTTTCAAGAATGTTCAGGATCTGCGCGACGTGCACCCCTCCGGAACTCGGCGGCGGAAATCCAAGTATGGTATATCCGCGATAAGTGCTCGAGACCGGTTCGCGCAATCGAATGCGATACCGCTGAAAATCACCAGCGCGCAAAACGCCGCCATTGGTGCTCATCCACGCGCCAACCATTTGCGCAAATGGTCCGTTGTAAAACCAGTTGGTTCCTCGAGTGGCAATGGCGCGATAGGTCCGGGCGAGATCAGGCTGCTTCAACATCGTCCCAGCCGCTAACGGCGCTCCGTTGGTATCGAGAAAAATCGCGCGCGCCGCGGGAAACTGGCCTAACTCTCTTGCGGTCGCTTCAATCCGGCGCGCATAATTCTCCGGGATGGGAAAGCCGGCTTCGGCAATTTGCGCGGCAGGAATCAGCAATTGGTTCAATTTGAATTTGCCGAACCAACGCGCCGCGTATTCATAAGCCGCCAATGCTCCCGGAACCGCCACAGCCAATGGTCCTGTCTGGCTGAGTTGTGGATCAGCTCGCCCCTCGCGAATGAACATGTCTCGTTGCGCCCCGGCTGGCGCCATTTCACGTCCATCGATGTAAAAAGTTTCTCCACTTGCAACACGAATGAGCATGAAACAACCCCCGCCAATCCCGGAATTGTAACCATCGACAACCCCCAGCGTCAGGCCGGCGGCTACGGCGGCGTCGATGGCATTCCCCCCTGCTTGCAACGTCTGAACGCCCGCGGCTGTGGCCAGCGGATGAACCGTGGCCACCATGCCGCGCTGCCCAGTCGCCGTAGCGGCCGTCGTTGCTCGGAACGACAGCAGCGCGCAGCCAATCGCGACGGTCAGCATCGCACGACGGAAGTTTAGGAAGGTGACGAACCAATGCATGTGCCAGCGCCGACCGCCGCTGGAAAGCCAGTTGAAAATCCGTGTGATCACGGTTCGAAACGGTTCACCTTGCGCAGGTGGCGGCGTGATTGGTTATTTGGCTGGTGCGGTGTTGGCGATACCAATCACTCCGCAGGCAATGCGCGCGCCGGCGTTGCCCACAGGCTGGCCTCCGTCATCCGGTTTGGCGTGCACAATGACGCTGCGACCGATGATCGGATTTTTCGTTCCGGCGATGGAAATGTTTTTCACGGT
>JBFMDG010000644.1:0-4565 GCA_040754135.1 Verrucomicrobiota bacterium | reverse complement strand
ACGGGCGTGAAACTGAATCCGGAGCTCGGTTCGCCCGATGTCCTGGTCTTTTTTGTGGGATTGATCACCGCCGCGGCCTTGCACACTCGAAAGGTGCGCGGCTCGATTCTCATCGGCATTCTGGCCGCCACAGGTATGGCCGTGGTCTTGAAATGGATTTTGCCCCATCTGCCGGAGGGTTATGCCCAATCGAAAATGGTCGCCGAATCGATGCTGGCCAAACAATTTCAAATCGCCGGCAGCCTCTTTGCCGCGCCTCCTTCGCTCGCGCCCACATTTTTGAAGATGGATGTGCGCAATGCGCTCTCGCTCGCCATGCTTCCTTTCGTGATCATTTTCTTTTTTATGGTGCTGTTCGACACGGTCGGAACGCTGGTGGGCATCGGCGAACAAGGCGGTTTTATCAAAGACAACAAATTGCCGCGCGCGAAGGAGGCGTTCGTGTCGGACGCGCTCGGGACGACGTTGGGAGCGTGTCTTGGGACGAGCACGGTCACGAGTTACATCGAAAGCGCGGCGGGCGTGGAACAGGGCGGGCGGACCGGATTGACGAGTCTGACGACGGCTGGGCTTTTTTTGCTGGCGCTTTTCGTGAGTCCGGTGGTGGCGATGGTGGGAAGTTATCCGCCGATTACGGCGCCGGCGCTGGTGCTGGTGGGGGCGATGATGATCCGGAGCGTTGTCAAAATCGAATGGAACGATCCGAGTGAATCGTTGCCGGCTTTTCTGACGTTGCTGGGCATTCCACTGACCTTTTCCATTGCCGACGGTTTAGCGCTTGGATTCATCAGCTATCCGGTGATCAAGGTCCTGACGGGCAAACAGCGCGAGGTGCGGTGGCTCATGTATGTGGTGGCGGTGGTGTTGGCTTTTTATTTTCTGTTCATCCGCTCCCGCATCGCTTAGCGGAGATGTTGACCCACCGATTTATCGTTTTTCCCTGAATTGAATTCAGGCCCGTTTGCGATAGGTGGCGTGGAGCGTTGGAATGCCGCGCGCGTGAAAATCCCTTTCGAAATCCGTGACGATCTCGAGGAGCGCCGCGGGCGTGGGAATGGGCTCGAAACCGGGATTGGCGGCAAACACCGATTGCATTTGCGCGAAGTAGTCTGCGTCATCCGTGCGCAAGTGAATCTGCCCGGCGGAATTCAAAGCCTGCGCGGCGCTGATCGGAAATCGTTCGTTGACGAGCCGGTTTTTGCGATGCCGCCGTTTCGGCCAGGGATCGGGAAAATAGATGTGAATGGCTTGAAGCGACTGCAGCGGGAGCAGGTATTCAAGGACGTAGGACGCTTCCAACCGCAACAAAAGCAAATTGTCCAGGCCGCTTCGCAACCCCTTTTTATCGATCTTCCGCAATCGACCAAGGAGCCGCTCGATCCCAATCAGGTTGAGTTCAGGATGGCGCCGCGCGTATTCCGTCAGGAAAGAACCGTCGCCGCTGCCAATTTCCAGTTCCACAGGACGAGGCGCGGCGAAAAGTTTTGCGAGATCGAGCCGTTCAATGATCGAAGCCGGCCGGTAAATGAGCGTTTTCGCTGGAGCAACCATGGGAGCAGAGTGCATTTCGAGCGTCGCGTTCAGCCTCGTTTCAAGAACAAGGCCAGTGACGCCGTATAGCCATGAAGAAAATTGCGGCCACCCACCGGACCGATCTCGCCATTGCAAAAAAATCCGGCTAACCCGAGTGGTCCAAGATGTTTTTGGACCAGGCTGGCATCGTGATCCGGTTTGCCAAAGAGCCGGCAGCCGCGGCCGTTGCAACTGCACAAGCACCCGCCCAAAATCATTTCGTTTCCGAGGGTGCGGCGCGCTTTCTCCAGCAAGGCGGTCATGTCCTCGTTCGCGGCATGGGCGTCGCGCCGCTGAAACTGAAGCGTCTGGCCCTGGCGCGGCAAGGCCCCCACGGCAATCGCTCCCATCTTTTGGTCGGCGCCGAGCAGGTTCCGGATCAGAAAATCGCCGCGATGAAATTCTTCCAGATATTCATTCATCACCAGACCAACGAACAAATTGCCCTGCGTGCGTTTCTGGTCGGCGGGAGAAAGATTTTGGAACGTCTCGAGCAGGACATCATAAGCGCGCCGGTTCCCAATTTGATGGATGAGGTTTTGTTCGACGCGCGTGATGGTCCAGGTTTCGCCGATGGGCGTGCACCCCTGGGAAATCACACTGCGCAGCCGGACATCGCCGCCAATTGAGACGGCCACGCCTCCTTCCTCCCACACGTCTCCATTCAGGTAAACTTGAGTGCGCTGCTCGTTGTAATCGCCGCTGGCCAGGCCGCCGACAATCGGGTGCGGACCGTAAGCTTCATTCCATTGACGCAACCAGCCGTCGCAATCGAGGTGAAACGGATCCGCGAAAGCGAGCCAGCCATTGGTGTGCTCGGGGCCGATGCCAGTCTCGACGTGCCAATAGGCTGGGCCATTGGCTTCCTCGACTTGTTCCTGCGTGAAGTGGATTGCTTTCAATTCCGCGCCCGGCAAGGAATACAACCCGAGCACGAGCCCGGCGTTTTCCTCGACTTCACGGGTGCCGAAAATCAAGGCGTGACTCGAGCAGCCGATGAGCAGCGGGATTTGCGCATGCACTCGCAGAATTTCCAGCACCTGCCCGGCCTGCGAAAAAAAACGCGGCGACATAAAAACCAGCCCGAGCGAAACGCGCGGAGTGGCAAGCTGCGCGCGCAGTTGCTCGGCCCAGCGTTGCAATCCCAATTCGTCAAAGTCGCCCGCCCAATGCGCCGATGTGGAAAATTCCGTCTGCATGGAGACACCTTACCGGGATCAAGTCGAATGGCAAATCCGATGAAGAAATCCTGTTTTCATGGTTTGTATTCTCAGCTGGGGTATTTCGGCTCGCGATGGGAAAGTAGTTATAAACCAACGCCGCGGACAAAGTTGTAGAAGCCGTGCGCACTCCGAGGGCAAAGGCAGTGCAGTTCGATATTGACCGGTCTGGGCCGGTGCGGGAATGATTCGTATCAGCTGAATAAGCATTGGCTCTCGGGACTAAGATGAAAAGTGTGGCCCAGGTGGTTTCGGCAAGTTTCTGCAGGACAGGAATGGCGCTGTGGTGCTTCGTTCACACGGGGTCCTCCGGAAATGACATCGATCCGCAACGGGTTGGACATTGGCCCGGGGATGCTGAAACTACCGCGAGTGATCTGGTCGTGGAGGGCGGTTATGCGTACGTGGCCGGCGGCTTGGCCGGATTGCAAATCATCGATATCCGCACGCCTCAGTTGCCTCGCCGGGTTGGCCGATATGACACACGCGGAGGAACTGTCAAGGTCGCGGTTTGGGGAGATTTTGCCTACATCGGTGAGTCGGGATTTGGTTTGCGCATCGTGGACGTTCACGACCGGGTGATGCCTCGACTCTCCGGTTCCATCCCCCTGACGAATGGCCTTCACCATGCGATTGCCTGCGGATCCAATTATGTGTACGTGGCTTATCGCGATGCGGGCTTGCAGATCATCGACGCCCGCGATCCGACCAGGCCGCGTCTGGCTGGTCATTATCCCGCTTATGCTTTTGGAGTAGCTGTTTCCGGGAATTTTGCCTATCTGGCAGATGGAAACCTGGGTTTGATTATCCTGGACGTGAGCGATCCAACTCAGCCAACTCGAGTGGCTGAGTATCTGGTTGATGGAGGTGCAGGGAGTGTAAAAGTTTCGGACGGAAAAGCATTCCTCGATTTAAATGGTGGAGGATTGAGGATTTTGGACGTGCGCAACCCCGGTCAGCCGAGAGTGGAAGCGGCCGTTTCACGCTGGTACGGCCCGTTAAAAGACGTGGCCAATGGTTACGCTTTTCTAGCGGGTTTTGCCGCGTTGCGGATACTGGATATTTCGAATCTGCAGAATGTGCATCTGGCCGGGACCTTTGTTTTGAACGATGCTTCGAGTGTTGCTGTAGCTGGAGGTGTGGCTTACGTCACGGGATTTACCAGTGGCTTGCATGCCTTGGACCTGACGCGCAGGGCCAACCCGCAATGGACCGCTCAACTGGCGGGGGAAACACGGGACGTCGCTGTGTCCGGTCATTACGCGTATGTGGCGTCCGGCTCCGATGGGCTCAGGATATTCGACATTTTATTACCAGAAAACCCGAGGCTGCTTGGCCAATATCGGGGTGAGGGCCAGTCGGTTGCTGTCTGTTTGGCTGGGCAATTCGCTCTCCTGGCCAACCAGATTCCGCGGCACCTTGGGGATGACACGGACTTTGTTGTCGTGGAGGTGAGCGATCCTTCAAATCCAAAACGGCTGGGCGTGTGGCGCACAGGCTGGAACGCAACAGACGTCAAGGCCAGCGGGCATTTTGCATATCTCCACGGGACCAATCCAGGTTTGCATGTGATTGATTTCAGCCATCCAGCGAGCCCGCGTCCTGTGGCGCAGTTCAACATGCGGAGCACCGGAAGCACAATTTCTGGCCAATATCTTTATGGGGGCATCGCCGGGCACCTCGATATTATCGATATACAGAATCCAATGCAGCCGCAACGGATCGGAGTCTTTCGGGCTCGCGAAGGGACCAGTTCGGTGACCTCCCAAGGCG
>JBFMDG010000643.1:0-4566 GCA_040754135.1 Verrucomicrobiota bacterium | reverse complement strand
AAACAAATCCGCCGGACTTTGCTTTACCCAGATCGTCTCGATGATTTCATCGTTGCGCGTGTCGATGACGCTCAAATTATCGCTCGCGGCATTGGCGCAAATCACGTAGCGCTGGTTGGGATGCACCGCCAAAGCCGATGCGTGCAAAGCGGTGAGGATTTCGCGCAGAATCTGGCCGGTCCTCAGGTCTATCACTGTGACCGAGCCTTCACTGGCCACAAAATGAACCGGATCCACTCGGACTTCAGTGCCGCGGCCTGCGGGTCCGGTGAGATCTCCGCGTTGCGGGCGCCGTCCCCCCCAGTTGCTCACGTAGATTTTCGAGCCGACGACGGCGACATCATAAGGCGCCACACCCACATCGAATGAGCGGAGCAACTTGCCGTTGAGCGCGTCAAATTCGCCCAGCCGGTTCGAGAGATTCAGAGCCACGTAAAGACGCTGTCCATCGCGTGAAAGGGCGAGGCCTGCCGGAATTTCCTCCTTGCGTCGTGGAGCGTTCGCGGCCGGTATCGCAATCGAAAAAGCCGGAGTCACCTGGCCATCTTTGCCGACCGAAAAAACTTTTACGCTGCCGTTCACATTCGCGAGGTAAATGCGCGAACCGTCCGGCGAAAAAATCAGGCCGGTAAAACTGAGCTGCCCTTTCTTATCAGGCTCCAGAATATTCGGCGATGCGACCTGAGGATTTGGCTCGGCTTTCTCGGAAGGCAACGCAACGCGCTGCCGGATCACGCCAGTGACGGGATCTATGATGATGATCTCACTGGTTTTGCCGGAAGTAACAAGCAACTTGCCATCGGGGCTGAGCGCGATTGCTTGCGGGCGCAACCCGGGAAGATCGACCTGCCGGCCGTACGGCGTGAGCACCTGATTCACCGGCGTGACCGTGCGATTCGTATCGATGCGGCCCACCATTTCTGTCGTGCTCGGAAACGGAGAATTTTGTTGGGCGGCAATTCTCGGTCCGGCGAGAAGAATCAGCAGTGCGCCAGCGATCGAGTAATGGCGGAAGGAGTTCATCGGCCGGAGTGTGGCTGGATCTCATCACCAACGCAAGCCGCGGCCATCCCAGCTCTACGTCACGCCCGTCCAGATTGACGTCGAACTGTGGGAGTCAAAGAAGAGCATTTCTGCGAGACTCTACCGCTCAGACTGATTCGTGAGCTCGACGATGCCTCGCGAAACAGGAGTTTATGGAGATTCAATTTTGACCTGAACTGGATTGGCGTAGTCGTTCCAAAGGCGGTCCAGTTCGGCGCTTTCCGGTTCTCCATCCTGCACAATGAAACGGTATCGCGCCGAATACGGTTTGCCTGGTGCGATTTCCCAATCGCCATCCTGCGACGGTGCATAACAGAAGAACGGTTCGCTCGGATGTAATCGCATCGGCTGCGGCGCGCGGAAATCTCCTGGATGTCCGAGGATCGCAACGCCTGTTCTCGCCCCGTCCACATTCCCGCTGATATGGCACCAACGACCTTTGGTTTCGTTGCCTTTGAAGCGATCCGATTCACCGTTGGCCGTCAGAAAAAAGCAATTAGGTTTGCCGTCCCATGCTCGGTGCCCGCGAAAACCAAGACCGCCATAATGATATTTCGGCAGGATCAACGGTGCCGCTCCGGCTGCTTCGTGATGCAACTCAAGATCGAAGACGCGCAGTGGTTTTGACGCGCCTTTGATCGCGTACAATTTCAATTTCCAGGTTTCGTTGATCGCTATCTTGGCGGGCGTAGCCATAAGATCCACATAACGATGCCGCGCTCGAAAACCGCCGTGGACCGGACCGCTCCAATGCTGGTCGAGGTTCACGAATTCAACGCGCCCTTTGCCTTCGCCCATGTTCCAGAAATCAGGATGCCGTCCTTCAAACTCGGTTTTCGTCCACGCCGTCCAGATGCCGTGATGATGCACGTGATTGGGCGGGAAATCATCCACGACCAGTTTTCCGGAAGGACTGAAGATGGGGTAAATGTAACCGCCTCGTTTGAAAATAGGTTTGATATCGGGGCGCGGCAAATCTCCAGGTTCGGCCTGATATTCGAGCACGGTCTTGTCGCCCACTCGCAGCTTGAGTTTTGAGCCATCGCGATCGGCGGAAACGCTTATGGTGCGCGGTGGAGCGGCTGGTTCTGGTTTGTCGGTCAGCCGGTAAGTGGCCTGGCCGCCTTTGGCCAGTTGATTTACGATGAAACTGAGCCGGTCCTCCTCTGTCTGCAAAGCCACTTCAACTCCGCGCGCGTCCACCAGCCGGAAATACGTCCCGGGCCGCGGCGACTTGAACTCAACCACAGCATCGCGCCGGTCGAACTCTCCGGCGGAAACAACCATGCGAAATTCGGTCGCGCCAGCTTTGGCTCTGTCGAAAATGCAATAGCTGACGAACAAGATGGCAACGACGAAGGCGTTTTTCATGCCCCTTGTTTGCGATGCGTGCGGCCCCGAGTCAAGCTCACGAAATGCTTGGCGGCCGCTGCGGTTAAGGAGGTCGAGCCAATAGTTCGGCTGCCAATCGAGTTGTATGCTGCCGGGAAACGGCCGGAGAGTTTTTTATGGAAGCGGATTTGGACAGCTGACGCGTGGAAAATGGAACAATCGATGGGATTCACTTTTGGTTCTTGAGAGAACTCATATCACTGTTGTTGTTTCTTTCTCTGATCGGGTGGCTGGGAGCTTGACGGAGAAATAAAGCGTTGCTGAAGTAGATGATCATGCGACTTCATCTTTGTGCGCGCGGCGGCGCGGCCTACGGGTTGATCCTTCTGCTGGCCACATCCGAGAATTCAGTCCGCTCCACATTTTTCGCGGTGGGTCCTGGAGGAGGAGGCGCGGAGTTATGCGCGGCCATACATCCTGAGAACGCGGATATCCTTTTGCTCGGACAGGATGTGGGGGGCGTACTCAAATCAACCGATGCCGGGAATTCCTGGCGTCACGTCAATAACGGCTTGGCTGGACCTGAGCTGACGGCAGCCCCCATGGGAGTGCAGGAGTTGCTGTTTTCACCCAACGATCCGCAGATTGTCTTTGCAGGCACTTGGGGAGGATTGTTTCGTTCGACCGATATGGCCGAATCGTGGGTTCGAGTTGTGCCCGCGCCCACAGAGTCGGAGGCGGACTTTTCTGGCGCGTCGGCTTTGGCCATTTCTTCCGACGGCACGCTGGTGTTGGCAGGGACGGGCGATCCTTTTCAACAAAAGAATGGGGAAGGTCTGTATCGGTCGAGGGATGGAGGAAGAACGTTTTCTCGAGTGGAGAATTCAGGCATTCCTGGCGATGCAATTTATGGAGGCTTGATCTTTGACTCGAGTTTGGCGGATCCAAATTTAGTTGTTTACGCTGCCACGAGCGCGGGGCTCTATCGATCGATGGACGCGGGGCTGACGTTTTCCAAGGTCAACGGTGGATTTGCCCATGAAAACATCCGCGACATCGCTTTCAGCCAAGCCGGGAGTGACAAGGTGATTTGGCTGGCGCTGCAAACGACCGAGCAAGGCGCGGGGGGCGTTTACCGTTCGCTGGATGGCCTCACATGGACCGAAGCGAGCGGGGACCTTCCCTTATTGAAAGAAGGATTGGATATGTTGCCGCACGCGCTGATCGCTCATCCGAAGAATTTATCCACGGCTTACTTGACCCTCCGGCATGGCTTCGATTTCAGCGCCTTGTATCGGACCGATGATGCCGGGCAGAGTTGGGTTCAATTGACGCCCGATGGAGCGGTCCTTGGCTGGAACCAGCTTTGGGGCGTTTGGAGTTACGGTGGCGCCATCTCACCGGCCAATCCGAATCGCATCTTGCTGACCAGCGAAGCTCAACCGATGCTCTCCAATGATGGTGGCCTGACTTGGGAGCAAGTGGGAACCCGCGCACACACTGGTGGCGGGTGGTCCACCCGCGGAGTCGAGGTGACATTTGCTTATGCGGTCAGAGATGCGCCGAATCACCCGCAACGCCTTTACGCCGGATACGAGGACATCGGGCTGTGGCGGAGCGACAACGCCGGCGCCAGTTGGTCGCCGATTTTCCTCAATCTCACGGCGGCCGGTGAAAGCGATGCCTGCAGTGAGCTTCACGTGCATCCGGAAGAAGGCGACGAATTTTACGCGGTGGCCGCGAGTTGGTCGAATGGGCTGCGGGAACCGGATGCTCCGGGGCATCTGTTGCATAGTAGGAACGGGGGCCAGGAGTTTGTGAATCTGACTCAATCGCTGGCGCCCGGTGAAGCAGGGCGAGCTTGCGCGGCGATCGATTTCACCCAGCCAGCGGCCACGCGGCCGTTATTATTTTCGCGGCATGGACTCACTCTGTTTCGTTCGACAAACGGCGGTGGCACCTGGGCGGTTTCGGCATCAGGCCTGACCCTGGAGCATCGGAAACTCATTTTTGTGCTGGCTTTTGATCCCAGCCACCCGCATCGCGCCTACGCGGGAACACATACAGAATTCGGAAAGTACGGCGCCAGCGGCGGATTGTATGTCTCGGACAATGGCGGAGAGACCTGGAGAATCACCCAGAATTACACGTCATCTGACGTGCATTTTATGGGCTTTCGAGGCGCTCCAC
>JBFMDG010000642.1:0-4569 GCA_040754135.1 Verrucomicrobiota bacterium | reverse complement strand
AGAGAGCCACGCCGGAGGATCGAAAGAACGGCTTGGAAATCGCCAACAAATTTTTGGAGGAACAGAGAAAACTAGCGCGATCCGAGGATTCCTTTCGCCGGCAGTTGCTTGCTTCCGGCATGTCGGTTGAACAATTCGAAGCGCAAATTAAAGAGCAGGCCATCGTCAAGACCGTGATCGATCGCGAGCTGAAATCGCAAATCACGATTACGCCGGAACAAATCAAAAAGTATTACGACGAAAATCCGAAGCTCTTTATCGAACCGGAAAAAGTGCGTGTGGCGCACGTGTTGATTTCCACACGCGATGCCATGGCGCAGGACTTGCCGCCGGAACAACGGCTCGAAAAGAAAAAGCTGGCCGACCGCGTCCTCCAACGCGCCAAAGCCGGCGAAAATTTCGAAAGGCTGGTGAAGGAATTCTCCGAAGATATGATTTCGAAGGAGAAAGGCGGCGAGTACACGATTATCCGCAATCCCGATGGGCGCGCCAATGTGCTCGAGTTTGAAGCGGCGGCGTTCACCTTAAATCCCGATCAAATCAGCGATTTGGTGACGACCCGGTTTGGCTACCATATTATCAAGCTGCTCGAGCGCACCCCGGAGCAAAGACAGGAGCTGGCCAAAGTCGAAAGCCAAATCCGCGAAATACTCCTGCAGGAAGGTGTCCAAAAGAATCTGGCGGCTCATTTGGCCAAGCTGAGAAAAGAAATGGGCGTCGAAGTGCTCGCGCCGCAGTTTCGGAAATGAAATCCATGGAACCGCTGCCGCCTCGATGCTGTTGATTAGCAGGTCAGGAAGGCTTGGGCGTTGCAAGCTTGCTTTGCTGAGTGGTCGTGAAACGATCCACGCGGGCTATTCCTTCGGCCACTTCCGGGGAACTCATTCCGAAAGTGATGAGTTCGCATGCCGCCGAAGAACCTTTGTAGCCCTGGATGGAGGCCAGTCGGAACCATTTGTAAGCTTCGATCCGGTCCTGAGCCGCCTGGGCGTTATTAGTTTGGAGACTGTCCTGATGACAGCGGGTTCCCAGACCGTGTTGAGCGGCGGCATCACCTTGCTCGGCGGCCCTTCGCAACCATAAATCCGCCTGAACCGGATCCGGCGCCACGCCCTGGCCGCGGGCGTACATCACCCCAAGATTGAATTGCGCGAAGGCGTGATTTTGATCGGCAGCTTTACGGTACCATTCGGCAGCTTTCGCCAAATCGTCGTTGGCCTTGGATTCACCCGCTGCATTGCTGAGAAAAACGCCCATCGCAAATTGGGCCTCGGCCTGGCCCGACTCAGCCTGTTCGCGCAGGCGCTGTTCGGGAGTGGGGCGTCGAGAAAACAAACGTCGGTACCATGTTGGTTGCATGAGGCCACACTCAATGCTTTCTGTGGAAACACAAATTAATTCTCCAAGGTCAGGAGGTGATGCGAGTTTTGCCTTCGCGCGATCCTGCGCTCTGGCGCGCAAACGTGAGCGGTTTAGGCTGTTCTTGCGATTTTTTGGCGGCGAGAGAAACTTTGCCAGCTGTCGGGTGATAAAGTAAGAGTTTCAGCTATGGCACAGTTTTCGTACAAAGCGCGCCGCCGCTCCGGAGAGGTTGTTCAAGGAACACTCGAAGTTCCGGATCGCTCCGCCGCGCTCCTGCAAATCGAGCGCATGGGTCTCTTCCCGGTGGCCATCGACGCCAGCAAAGCCACTGCGCCTGCCTTCAAAGCGGAGCGCGCCACAAACGGGAAAACCACCTCGGCGGACATTTTGCCTCCGGCGCTGCGCGAGATCCTGCATCGGAAGCGACGCCCTAAACTCAAGGAATTGGCCACATTCACCCAGCAACTTTCCAATCTGCTCAAATCGGGAATGCCACTCACCGTGGCGCTCAATAGCATGACGCATTTGGAATCCAAGGGCATTTCGTCCGAGGTGAGCAAGCAGTTGAAGCAGGATGTCATGGAAGGGAAAAGCCTTTCGGATGCAATGTCGAAACAACCGCTGATCTTTTCCGATCTTTACATCAACATGGTCCGAGCAGGCGAACAAAGCGGCGCCCTGGTGGAAGTTCTGGAACGCATGGCCCAGCATTTTGAACGCTTCGCCGAAGTGCAGCAGAAATTTACCTCCGCCCTGATTTATCCCGCGCTGGTGGCGGCGGTAGGTGTGTTGATCATCATTTTCTTCATGACCTACATGCTGCCGAAATTCCTCTCGATTTTCGAAGGCATGAATATGCCATTACCCGCTTCCACGCAGGTGCTGGTCAATATCAGTCATCTCTTCAGCAACTATTGGTGGCTCATGGGACTCGTCGTCATCGCGGGCATCATCCTGTTTAAGCGCTTTCAATCGTCCGATGCGGGCCGCCGCACGATTGATGGTTGGAAAATGAATGCTCCGGTGATTGGGAAAGTGGTGAAACTCAATCTCTATGGCCAGTTCGCCCGCACACTCGCCACACTGCTGGAAAATGGCGTGCCGGTTCTGACTGCTCTAAAAATTACCGAGCAAATCGTGCCCAATCGCATTTTGAAAGAAGCCATCGCCAGAACGCGCGAAGAAGTCACCGATGGCAAGACCATCGCCCAGCCTCTGGCACGCAGCAAAGTCTTTCCGCAACTCATGATCGACCTGGTCAAAATCGGCGAAGAAACCGGCGATGTGCCGGGCGCGCTGCAGAATGTGGCGAGTACCTACGAGAATGAATTGAGTATCGCTTTGCGCGTGCTCACAAATCTCATCGAACCCACCATGATCATTGTGATGGCCCTGGGTGTCGGCTTCCTTTTGTTGAGTGTGCTTTCGGCTATGTTTCAAATCACTTCGAACATTGCCCGCTAATGCGGCCACGGCCCATCCATATCCATCGTCTTCCGCCGGTTGCCTCCGGCAAGCACGCTCAACGACACGCCGGCTTTACTCTGGTCGAAATCATGATCGTGATCAGCATTGTGGCCATTGTCGTGGCCGCAGGAGTGCCAACGATCTTCAACGCGATGAAAAAGGATGCCTTGCGCCGCGCTGTCAATGACGTCGTCGAGGGTTGCAGCCACGCGCGCGCTCAGGCGATTTTGCAAGGCGTCCCATCCGAGTTCATCATTCGCGCCGAAGACGGGCAGCTTTCGGTGGGCAAAGTTCGCGCTCCAGCGGGAACAGGCGGCCAGGAAACTGCGGGGGATGGTGAACGATCCAATGCGCCGGCGAAAGTATTCAGTGCAAAACTGCACGAGGATATCATTATTCAGCTCATCGACGTGAATTTTAACGATTTGCTCAACGAGGCCGAGGCGCGAGTTCGTTTTTTTCCAAACGGGACGAGTGATGAATTCACCATCGTGCTCTTATCCGGGGACGGCTCGTTCAAGATTTCAACCGATGTGGTCACTGGCCTGGCGAGTTCAGAAAGGATTCGATGAGGTTATCTCGATTCCAATCCAGGGCGGCCTTCGGATTTTCACTGTTGGAAGTGATGATTGCCATGGCCATTTTTTTTATGGCGATCTTCTCGATACTGCATTTGGTCTCGCAGAATTTAAGAGCGGCGCGCCGATTGCGCCAGGTGCATGTGGATGCCACCAGCTTGGCGGCCGATCTGACTCTGACCAACCGTCTTGAAGAAGGGGTCGTGAGCGGAGATTTTGGCGATCAATATCCCGGGTACTCCTGGACTCGTGAAACTTACGAGGTTTCCACGAACGGTTTGTTTCAAGTCGATTTCACTGTGCATTGGGAAATCGAAAAGCGGCCGTTGGAATCGAAAATGAGCATCCTGCTTTATCGGCCCGATTCGCAGATCAATCGCGCGCTGGGGGGGCGAAGATGAGGATCTTTCGCAAAAGAACATCAGTTTTGAGCTCACCCAATGGGCCATTGGCGGAGGACAGGCCGCACGTTCAAAAGCGCACCACGCAACTGGCCTTCACGTTGATCGAAATCATGATCGCGATCGTGATCTTTGCCACGGTCATGATCGCGATCTACTCGAGTTGGTCAGCCATCTTGCGCGGTTCGAAAGCGGGTTTGGAAGCGGCCGCAGAAGCGCAGCGCATGCGCGTGGCGCTGAGGTCGATCGAGGAATCGCTCGCCAGTATTCAAATGTTTTCGGCAAATGCGCCCTACTATTCCTTTTTTGCAGACACGAGCGGCGACTACGCGGCCCTCAGTTTCGTTTCCCGATTGTCCTCCTCGTTTCCGGGTGGCGGGCTCTACGGAGGATTAACAGTCCGGCGCGTGACTTTCATGGTCACCAATTCGCCTCCTCAATTGATGATCATGCAAAGTCCAATCCTCGAGGCGCCGGAAACGACCAAGCCGTATGAAATCGTGCTCGTTCCCAATATCAAAAGATTCGCCCTCGACTTTTGGGATTCAATCAAAGGCGAATGGATATCGGAGTGGCCATTGACCAACCAGTTTCCCAAGTTGATCCGCGTCACTGTGGCGTTTGGCGATGCCCGAAATAAAAACAGCGAACACGTTGAAACTGCGACGCGCGTGGTGGCCCTGAATGCCATACCCGTCCCGGGAAATTTTCAGGCGCCAACGATTGGTGGGAATCGAAACATCGGCGGCGGCACTACCAAT
>JBFMDG010000641.1:0-4578 GCA_040754135.1 Verrucomicrobiota bacterium | reverse complement strand
CGTCAGGTATTTGGTGCCGGCGGAAGTGTCAACCGAAAGCATTTTGTGCAACACGCCGCGTTTGCCACGCAAATCTACGGCCACGTCGATTTGTCCGTGCGCCCCGGCGTCCAATCGCCACGGCAAAGCGGGCAATCGCGGCACAGTGCAACCGCAGGAAGGACGGACCGCCAGAATGTTGACCGCGTTCGCCGAAACATTGGTTAAAAGAAACGTCATCATCAGATTCGTTTCGCCCGGCTTGGCATGCGCTTCTTTCACCAGGCTATCCCAGGCGAGCGGTTCTGGTCCCGCAGGCGTCGTTGCCGCAGTTTGAGGTTGCGGGATGTAAACCGGCACCGGATTGGAGCGATTGGTGCGGATCACACCGGACGGGACGCCAGGAGGAAAGCGGCGAATTGCGGGCGAGGTTCCGAGCGGACTGACCGCGGGCAAAGGCGGCGCGGGTTGCGCGCGTATGGCGCTTTGCGAAGTGCTTACAGGCGCTCGAAATTCCAGCGGCAATGGCGGAGGGGTTGAGGTTGCGGGAGGGCGGGCCACTTGCGCCAAAAGAATGGAAGAACAACACGCCAGCATTAAACCGAGCGTTGCATAGTGCAATTGATGCCTTCTCAGAATCTTCATTTCCGTCAAAACCGGGCATTCTATAACCCAGAGTTCGCCGCTTGACGAGCGAAATTCCTCAATGTCCGGTTCTTGGTCTTTGCGGCGGAAAGCCATTCCTGGAGAGAAGCGTCGCGACAAAAAAATGCCGCTCCAGCCGCGTCACGCTTTCTTCAGTCGCGGCCCTTTGGGGGTATCTTCAATCACCCAGCCTTTCTGGCGCAATTCCTCGCGGATGGCATCGGCGAGCTTGAAATCCTTGGCTTTGCGCGCCGCTTGTCGCTCGTCCAACAATCTCAGCAGTTCGGTGGACGGGCCGGTTTCGCGTTCCGCACTCACTCCCAGAACGCGGTCGATCCGCTCCCAAGCGGCGAGCGCCGCAGCCGCCATTTCTGGGCTCAGTTGCTGGGCGGCCATCAACCGGTTCAAATGACGCACCCACTCAAAAATTGCACCCCAGGCTGCCGAAACGTTCAGGTCTTCATCGAGAGCGTTTTGAAATCGCACCAGCAATTCCTCATCGGGCGGAGCGGAGATTTCACCGGCCGATTCCTGCAGCTTGATCAGGCATTCGTCCACCCGCTGCAAAGCGGTCCGCGCTCCCGCCAATCCTTCCAAAGTAAAATTGAACGACTCGCGATAGTGCGCTTGCAACAGCAAATAACGAATTTCACGTCCGGAAAAACCTTTGCCGAGCAAATCGCGCAACACATAAAAATTCCCGAGCGATTTGCTCATCTTCCTCCCTTCCACCAGCAAGTGAGCGCCATGGAGCCAATAACGAACGAACCGATGCCCGGGCGGCTGTAATGCGGCGCCTTCGCTTTGCGCGATCTCATCTTCGTGATGCGGAAAAATCAAATCTTCACCCCCGAGATGCAGATCAAAACTGGGGCCCAGTTCTTTCATGCTCATCGCGCTACACTCGATGTGCCAGCCTGGACGGCCTTCTCCCCAGGGGCTCGGCCAGAACACGTCGCCATCTTCAGGCACGCGCGATTTCCACAAGGCGAAATCAGCCAGAGATTCCTTGTCATATTCATCGGCGCTGACCCGTTCGCCGAGGCGCAGCTGGTCGAAATTCAAATTCAAAAGCTGACCGTAAGTGGCGCCGGACCGGCGATATTGATCGATGCTGAAATAAATCGAGCCGTCGTTGGCCTGATAAGCGAAACCGCGCTCCAGCAGTCGCGCGATCAGTTCAATGATTTCGCCGATATGATCAGTCGCGCGCGGCGTCAGGTGTGGACGCAGGCAGCGCAGGGCTTGGAAATCTTCGAAAAACGAGGCCTCATATCGGGCGGTATATTCGCGAAAACCGGTCTGCGCCTGGCGCGACGCCGCGATGATCTTGTCCTCGACATCGGTGATATTCATGACGTGGCGGACCTCGAACCCTTTGAATTCGAGGTAGCGCCTCACCAAATCCGCGAAGACAAACGTTCGAAAATTTCCGATGTGGGCGTAATTGTGAACGGTCGGTCCGCAGCAGTACATCCCCACTTTTTTGCCGGCAGGATCCAGCGGAATGAATTCCTCAATCGCGCGTTTCAGTGTGTTGAAAAACTTCAGAGCCATGTTGGACAAAACGTGACGCGCAAGCCTATCGGCCGTTCCTTGAAAGAAAAGGTCAAAATCATTTCCACTCCTCCGCCGCCTACGCTCCGTGGCTCCGCGTGCTCAGAATGGCCGAGCGTTCTGCGCTGCTGACCTCTCGCCAAGCTCCTACTCCCAAATCCCCCAAGGCAAAATCCCCAATCTGCGTTCGAATCAATCGCACCGTGGGATGGCCCGCCGCCGCCGTCATGCGCCGCACCTGCCGGTTCCTGCCCTCGACCAATTCCAATCCGATCCAAACTGTCTCAACCGATTTTCGAAAGCGGATTGGCGGATGGCGTGGTGGCACCTCGGGTTGCGGTTCAAGTATCCAGGCGCGACACGGTCGAGTTTTTCGGCCCTGCAAAATCACGCCGCGCGAAAGTCGTTGCAAAGCCTCGGCCGAAGGGCGCCGCTCGACTTGAGCCCAATAAATCCGTCGATGACCAAATTTGGGATCGAGCAATTTTGTGTTTAGCCCCGGTTCATCGCTCAACAACAGCAACCCTTCCGAATCGGCATCGAGCCGTCCGATCGGGTAAACCTCGGGCGGAAAACCGAATGCCGCCAAGGTCCGATTGGGAGAGCCATCCCGCGTGAATTGGGAGATCACGCCGCAAGGTTTGTGGAATGCGAGCAGCACAACAAAAGTTTAATGCGCCTCCGAATGAACCGCAGCGAAATTCTCCCGGTGACAAACTGGCCAAGTCCATTTCCCGCAAATGCACGGCGTGGGACATGATGTCACCGCCGGATTCTTTCCTGGGTTTGGGGACCTTTTTGTAAATTCCTGATTCTGAATAAGAAGTTGCAGTCATTTTGCGCGGCATCGCCGTGGCATATCGAAAGCTAAAAGCGAATCACGATTAACGAAAGGATCACGATCATGAAATTACAGCGCTTACGCAGACCAGAATCCAACTGGAGTTTGCTCGACGAACAGTTGAGTACGCTTCGGGATGAAATCAATCGTTTGTTTCAGTCCCCCCTCGGGGATTTCAACGGTGCATCCGAATTTTTCAACACCTGGACGCCCGCGATCGACTTGTATGAGGACAAAGACCACTTGATTGTTCGCGCCGAGCTTCCGGGCATGAAAAAGGAGGAGATCGAAGTTTCGCTCCACAACGGAAATATCACCGTCTCAGGTGAGCGGAAGATCGAACAAAAAGAGGAAGGTGAAAGCTCCCGGTCGGAACGGTTCTTTGGTCGGTTTCAACGCTCTCTGACACTCCCGAAACCGGTCGAGGCCTCGAAGGTCAAAGCCGTTTACAAGGATGGCATTTTGACCGTAACCCTGCCGAAAACCGAGGAAGCCAAACCGAAACAGATCGAGGTGCAGGTCAGCTGATAACCCGGCGGAAACCCGCCAATAACCGATTCCAAAGCCATATGAATACACTGACGAAAACCGAAAAAGAACAGGCGGCGACACGTCCCTCGCCAGATTGGGCGCGCCACGAATTCCTTTTGCCGCCCGTAAACATCAACGAAACCAAGGACGGCTACATGCTCGAGGCCGAAATGCCGGGCGTAAACAAAGAAGGGCTCGAAGTCTTGCTCGAAGGAAACGAGCTGACGCTTGTCGGCCGCAGGCAAACCGAAGTCGAAGGCGCAAGTCTGGTTTACCGCGAATCCAGTCCGCGCCATTTCCGTCGCACGTTCGTGCTCGACCCGAGCATTGATACAGCGCACATCAACGCGCGAATGGAAAACGGAGTGTTGAAACTCTGGCTGCCAAAAGCAGAGCAAGTGAAGCCGCGCCGGATTGCGATTTCGGATTGATCCAGCGCTCTCCGAGAACTCCCCGTAGGCCAGGCTTACGGGGATTTTTTTTGCCTCTTTGGCGGCCACGGTCGAAGGCGCGGTTTGCGGCGCGCCGCAGTCAGGGAATTGCCGGATAGCGCGACGGTAATTCTTCCGCGTCCAGAAACATGTCGCAGCCTGATTGTTGGCGCGGTGAGGGGCTTTTATAACTGGGTCCATCGCGCCGGGATCAGGTGCATGACCTCGACCCGGCTGCGGACAGGAACGATGGAACGAGCTTTAGACACGACGCGCGATCTGCTCTCTTATTGGCAATTGCAGGAGCGGCCGTTTGAGGCGACGTGGGACACCCGCTTCTATTATCCCACGGCGGACCACGACGAGGCGCTGGATCGGCTTAGCTTTCTGGTTACTGAGCAATCCATGAACATGGGATTGCTGACCGGGGATATCGGATGCGGCAAGACTTTGTTGCGTGCTGTTTTTGCGGAGCAACTGGAAGCGGACGAGCATTTTGAAATTGTGGTTCAGGAGAATTCGGGGTTCGGTTTCCGCGATTTGCTCGGCTCGATTCTGGCCGAATTGGGTGACGAGCAAGGAGGCCGGCGCAGC
>JBFMDG010000640.1:0-4590 GCA_040754135.1 Verrucomicrobiota bacterium | reverse complement strand
GCCGACTTCATCTTCACGATGCAGCGTCGTAATCGTGCCGCTGAGATCTCCCGCGGCAATGCGTTCCGCTGTCGTAGAGATTTCCTTGAGTGGCACGGCGATCAAGCGGCCCAGAAAAAGAGCCAGGCTGATGGCGACTACGACGGCGAGCGACCCGGCGATGGCAAACGAGAGGACGGCCTGGCGCGATTGTTGACGCGCTTTTTGTTGAGCGTCCTGGATGAGGTTGGTGCCGAGTTCACGCAGTCTCAGGAAACGATCCTGCTGGGGTCCGAGCGACAATGCGCGAGCTTCGTCCATTTTCCCGTCGAGAATGAGTGGGATTACCTGTGCATCCCGGACTTGAATGTAGGCGTTACGTGCCGAGGTCAGTTGCTCAATTTTCGGGAAGAGCAGGGAATCGGAACGGGAGAGTTCGTGGAGGCGTTGATACGACGAGTCATTTTCTTTCGAGGATTCGCGCGCCAGTTGAAGGGAACTTTCTTGTGCCGACCGGTTGGTCAAAGCCATGGCCGTCAGGATGGCAGCTCGTTGATCATTCCGGTTGCTTTCAGTGGCCGTCAAAATTTGTGCGATGGCATCGCAGCGCTCCAGACTCTTTAGTCCATGATATGCCGTCCAAACGACCATGAGCAGAAATAGGATGATGATGGCGAAAGCGAGGATCAGCTTTGCTCCAGTTTTGAGATTCGCAAACCAGATCATAAGTCAAATGGCAGCGGTTCGTTCAGTCATGTTCACTCCTGTTCAACTCCGTTCAGCCCTGCTCCATTTCATCCTGCACGAGGAGGGTTGGGTCGGCCGAAATCCGCAGGGGATCGAGGATTACGACCCGTTCTGCCGTCACTCCTGTGATGTAATTCTTGCCCACGCCAATGAACGTCGGCAATGGAGGCTGAATCGAGGCCCGTGGAACTTGGCGAATGCCGGCAACCTTGTCCGCGAGCAGCCCAAAATCCATTTCAGGCGTGGTCACGACCAGGATCTGATGCGAGTCGGCGATGCCTTCGGCCGGCAGATCGAAAAACTTTTTGATGTCCAAAACCGCGAGAATCCGTCCTCGCACATTGGTGATTCCGGAGATGAATGACTTCGTGCCAGGAAGAGGGGTCAAGAAATCGAATGGATAAACCTCCAGCACGTGATCGGTTGCAATGGCATAACTTTCGTCGGCGAGATCGAATTCGATCACCTCGAGGAAATCGGATTTGTCGGGCGATTCTTGCAGTTCTTTCGCCAGCGCATTGGCTCGATCGCGCAGGATCGCACCCGGTTCCTTGTTGAATTGAAAAGCCGTCATTCTCATGCGTTCAGGTCGGGCTGAATTCATATTCCTCTGCAAGCAAACTGCTGATGATTTCGGCGAGACGGCCGGCGGTGAGGCCGTCCGCTT
Source organism: Verrucomicrobiota bacterium (assembly GCA_040754135.1). Classification (GTDB taxonomy): domain Bacteria; phylum Verrucomicrobiota; class Verrucomicrobiia; order Limisphaerales; family SIBE01; genus JBFMDG01. The sequence continues at coordinate 3,197 of JBFMDG010000640.1, read as the reverse complement.
CGGGCAGCACTTGGGGTTGCGGGTGCTGACGCACGAGCGCGAGCGCGTTGGCAAAGTGACGGGCAGCCTCGGCTTTTTCCCGCTGCGATCGCGCGATGTGGCCAAGAAGGTAATGCGCCAGCACGAAATCCGGGTCGAGATAAAGCAGACGACGCAATGCGCTGACCGATTCGTCCAGGGTTCCCAGCTCGAAAAGAATATTGGCGTGCAGGTAGTGAGTCAGTGGATTGAGTTTGTCCATGGCCACAGCCCGTTCCACCCAGGTCAATGCGGGCGACAGCTGGCCTTGATTGGCGAGCGCTCGCGCGAGAAGGAGCAATGAATCCGTGTCTGCGGGCGCCTGGAAGAGATGCTCCTGCAAAATTTCGACGACCTCCGCGTAGTGGCGTTGTTCGAAATGAAAGCGCGCCCGCTCCAATAATGCGCGCGGCGCCTCGATGGGCTCAGCGGAGTTGCTTGTGTTTGCGATTTCCAATGGCGGTGAAGGATCGGAAGACTGGGCGTGGACGTCGTCGGGAAAAACGAAATTTGCCGGCAATGAAAAGGTTTCGGATTCCTCGTTTGGAGGTTGTGCGGCGCGGATCAACGTTTTTGGATCGGGTTTGCGATAGAGGAGAACGCCATCGCGGTTCACCGGTTCCCATTCGGAAATGGTGTCAGGTGCAGTTTCACCAGGACTCAGGACGAGCCAGCCTCCGACCTTGAGGCAACGATGCAATCGCCGGAGAACGCGCGAAGCTTCTTCCGAGGAAAAATAGATCAGCACATTGCGACAGCAGATGAGATCCATGGCGTCGGTGCTGTTGTGTGGCGATGGGTAAATATCTTCGGCCAGATTCAGTTCCGAGAAAGTCACGCTCTGGCGGATTTCTCGATCAATCTGCCAACATCCTCCGGGTTTGGGTTGGAAGAACTGCGCTTTCAACCAAAGCGGCGCGCGGCGGAAGGACCACTCAGAAAAGAGGCCTCGGGTGGCTTTTCGCAAAAAATGCGGGTTGATGTCCGTGCCCAGAATCGTTGTCTGCCAATTCGCAAAATCGGGGAGGGCTCTTCGCAGTGAAATCGCCAGCGAGAAAGGTTCCTCTCCCGAACAACAGCCCGCGCTCCAAAAGCGCAGACGTTTCGCGGCGCGATTTGAACAGGCCAATTCAGGCAGAATTTGCGTTTCCAGAACTTCGAAAAAGCGGTGATCGCGAAAAAAGTAGGTTTCGCCGACGGTCCATTTGCTGGCCAGAATGTTCAGTTGTGCGCCGGCGAGATTGGAAGTTAAGAGCCAGCGGGCGAATGGTTCCAGGCTGGAAAACTGAAATTCAAGTGCCGCTTCGCGCAAGCCGCGTTCCAAATCGTTCCAGCGATCTTCCGCAAAATGCAGGCCGGTCTTTGCGCCAAGAAAGGCGCTCATTTCGACAAGAATTTCGCGCGATGTGCTCATGCGTGCCGAGCGGTGGATTCGTTCAACGCGCGCTCCAGAACGTTTTCCTCATCGAGCGACAGGAAGGAATCAAGGTTGTGAATGAAGATCAACCCATCCCAGAATTTCACTACGCCTTCGACATATTCGAGGCGAGGAAGCACGACCTCCGAAGAGATCATTGCGCCGGCGGGATGTTCGAGAATGCCCAGCACTTCGTCCACGAGGAGGGCTGCGCGGCGCCGGTTGGTTCGGGCCAGGATAAGTTGATCGTTCAAGCGGACGGGGCGAAGCGGCAATTGGAAACGATTGCGTGGGTTAAACACCGGGAGGACGCTGCCGTGCACATTGATGACGCCAAGAATGGATGCGGGAGCTTTGGGTAGGGGCGTGACCTCTACGACGCGCAGGACGCGTTCGACCGAAGACAACCGCAACCCGTAGCGCTGTTCCTCGAGGGCGAACAGCACAAGGATGTCCTCAAGCTTATTCATGCTACAACCGCTCTAATGCACTCCGACGCTCTCTAAAGCCTCACGATGCCCGCAGCCCGGTTTCTTTTAATAAGGCCCAGCTAAAGTTCAGAGTCGGTGTGATCTTGCTCAAATTTTGGAAATCCACCGGTTTCAGAATGAATTGCGTGACTCCGAGGCGTTGGCACTCGGCCAGATCGCGTTGATCGCGGGACACGGTCATCACAATCACAGGGATGGGCCGGGTGCGCGAATGGGAGCGGATGCGCTGCAACACCTCGACTCCATTGACTTTTGGCAGGCCGAGGTCGAGGAGGATCAGGTGAGGACGACCGGCCACGCTGGATTCATGAGCACGGCTTGGAAACAAGTACTGAAGCGCTGCGGCCCCGTTTTTGGCGACATGTACTCGGTTGGTGAGCCGAGCCTTCGTCAGAGCCTGGAGCGTCAGTTCGATATCTCGTGGATCGTCCTCGACCAGGAGAATGTCCACCACCTGGCTGCGAATGGCGCTCGGCTTCGCGGGAACTCTCGAGTCGGATGCCCGCTCCGCTTCCTCAAAAAGACTCGCCAGAGAAACGTCCAGCGCCCGGGCAAGCTTGCCAATGCTCGACAACGATGGGTTACGAGCTCCCGATTCGATAGTGGCCAAATAGGTCCGATGAATGCCGGCGCGCCACGCCAATTCCTCTTGCGTGATGCCAAGTTCGCTTCGGCGCTGCCGGACGGCATTGGCGAATCGAAACCTCAAATCATCCTGAGTTGCTGATTTTCTGGCCACAGTTTGTCGTCTCGTTGTTCCAAGTTACACTCCAGCTCAATAGCCGATGAGTAACATTCACCTTCGCCCGAGGAGCGGAATGAGCATCGGAAGTTCTGCCAGTGAAACAACGCGTTGCGATCACGCCTTCTCGCTTCAGAGTTTTGCCGCCTGTAATCGCCTCGTTCTCGACCGGAACGAGTTGAAAAGACGAACGCGCTTTCGATGTATTCACATTGTAGAATTCGCCATCGACACAGAGCGCCTCCGCTTCTTCGCCAAAACACGCAAAACCGAATTGCTCATAAAGGCGCAGCGCATTTCCGTTCAGGTTACCACCGCTAATCGGACGCTCCGGAGATCCGGCATCCTATCAATTCGGGCCAATCTGAGTACCCTGTTTGCATTTCAGCATTTTGATCGCGACTTGATTGCGATGGCATTTTGAGTAGAGACTGAAGCCCATCCGGCAGGCAGGCGATGAGATCGAATCGTTTCCGCGGCTTTTGGTAGAAGACTATTTTTGCGGTGCTGAAAAGCATGATGAAAGGAC
>JBFMDG010000639.1:0-4593 GCA_040754135.1 Verrucomicrobiota bacterium | reverse complement strand
GGTTGATGATGCCGGGCATCTGCTTTATTTTGTGCGGCTCGACGGGACATTTACGGGCAGTCCGAACATTGCCATTGGCAAAGCCAGAACTGCGGCATTGTTCAAGAAAGCAACGGGCGACTTCGAGAACATCGTGAACAAGGGCCGTTTTTCTATGACGGCCTTGCCTCCGGATTTCACGCCGTTACAAGGGGGCGTTCCCATCAAGCATGGCGACGAGGTGATTGGTGCGATTGGCGTGAGCGGCGCGCAAAGCGCGGCGCAGGATGAAGAGATTGCGCGGGCCGGAGCAGCCGCCCTCGAAAAGACCAAAACAGCCCGCAACTAAAAACCAAACCAAACCAAATCAAACAAAACAACAGTAGATCCCCATATGATCATTATGCACTCGAAGAAACTCCTGATGTTGCGACTGAGCCTGGCAACGGTCGTTCTGAGCGTCATTCATTCTGGCGCATGGACCATGGCTCGAGAACCGGTGAAATCTCCGCGCGCCCAAGCCAACGAGATTCGTGTCAGCCGGAGCAGTTCGGAACGAGATCCCGATTTAGTTCGAAATGCACCAGGCAACGCCAAAGGCCGCGCGCTGATGGAGAGCTTGCGCAAAGTGCCGCCGGGCGATGCGACAACTCCAACGACCCGAAAACGCGTCACGTTTCGCTCGCCCAAAGATCCGAAGTTCCAGGACGAGCAGAAAACACCGCACCGCACAAACGCAGGCAAAGTCGTCGTGAACTGATGGAGACGCGTTCGACGGAATTAAACGCATCCAGCACATCCGCTGATCAAGCGCATCAACCGCGTGGTCGGCGGTTTTCGGGTTTGATGGCTGCACGATGGGATGATATGACCTGCCGATGCGCCGGGCATTCCGGCCGGATGAACGCACGCGAACCAGACCGTATTGAAGATGCCGCGACTGTGCGCGCGAGTGAAGAGTTCAAGTCGCGTTTGATCGCCAGCAGCCGCGATTGCATCAAAGTGCTCGATCTGGACGGTCGGCTGCTCTCGATGAATGCCGGCGGCGCTGAAGTGCTGGAAATCTGCGACCTCGATTCCGTGCTTGGCGCGTTCTGGATCGACTTCTGGCAAGGAACGGATCGCGAGGCCGCACGTAGCGCGGTCGATGCGGCGCGACGCGGAGGCGTTGGCCGTTTTGTCGGCTACTTTCCCACCAGGCAGACCCAACAACCGAAATGGTGGGATGTAATCGTGAATGCGATTCCCGACGCCGCGGGCCGTCCGGAGAAGCTTCTGGCCATTTCGCGTGATGTGACAGAGTGGAAACGCGCCGATGAATTGCTGCGTGCGATCACAGAGGGGACGGCCTCGGTTGCGGGCGTGGATTTTTTTGAAGCGTTAGTAAGGCATCTTGCCGGCGGACTGCATGTGCGCTGGGTGTTTGTGGCCGAATGCCTGCCAAATCTTCGCGCGCGTTCGCTCGCTTTTTGGGCGGATCATGCGCTGCGGGAAAACTTCGAGTATGAATTGCCGGGCACACCTTGCATGGAAGTAGCGCGGGGACGGGTGTGTCATGTGCCGGATCGCCTGTCTGAATTGTTTCCCGCGGACAAGGGCATGATTGAAATGGGCACGACGAGTTACCTTGGCGTTCCGCTGCTCGATTCGCGCAAGCGCATTATCGGACACCTGGTGGTTTTTGATGACAAACCGATGCCGGCTGATCCACTCGCGCTGCGCGTCCTCGAGACTTTTGCCGCCCGGGCCGGCATCGAGTTGGAGCGGCAAAAAGCGGAAGAAGAACTTCGCCGATTGAGCGACGAAAACGCCGCTTTGCTTAAGGTGCTGGCAGCGGAGAATGCCTATTTGCAGGAGGAGATCCGCAGCGTACACAATTTCGAGGAGATCGTGGGCAATAGTCCCGCATTGCTCGAAGTGCTGCGCCAGGTGGATCAGGCCGCGCCCACGGATTCCACGGTGTTGATCCAGGGGGAAACCGGAACGGGCAAGGAGTTGATTGCGCGCGCTCTGCACGATCGAAGCGCGCGCAAAGCCCGGCCGCTTGTGAAAGTAAACTGTGGCGCCATCAGTGCCGGGCTGGTCGAAAGCGAGCTGTTCGGCCATGTCAAAGGCGCTTTCACCGGCGCCCTCACTCATCGCGATGGACGATTCAAACTCGCGGACGGCGGAACAATTTTTCTGGATGAAGTTGGAGATCTTCCGCTCGACACGCAGGTGAAATTGCTGCGCGTTCTGCAAGAACAGGAATTCGAGCCGGTCGGCGGCAGCCAAACGATTCGCGTCGATGTCCGGATCATTGCCGCAACCCATCGGGATTTGAGTGCGGCCGTGCGCGCCGGCAATTTCCGCAGCGATCTTTTCTATCGCCTCAACGTGCTTCCCATTACCATTCCGCCCTTGCGCGAGCGGAGCGCCGATATTCCATTGCTTGTCGCTTTTTTCCTTCAAAGGTTCGCCCGCAAACTGGGGAAGCCGGTCAAGCAGGTTTCCGACGCCACGCTGCGCCGGCTCATGACCTACAGCTGGCCGGGTAATATCCGCGAACTGCAAAACGTGATCGAACGCGCCGTCGTTCTTTCGACGGGCCAGGTCATCAAAGTGGACGAAAGCGCATTGCCAGTTTTGTCTGCGGATTCTTCAACTGGCCCCGTACTTCCACGCGCGGTCGCGCGCGTCACCGATCGACATCAGTTGGAGGAAACTGCGGCGGATCAAGGGAACGCAAAGATTTCACCTGCCGCGGGCGCTTCGGAAGCGTCGCTGCAGGATGTGGAACGGCGCCATATCCATTCGGTGCTCATGCGAACAAACTGGATTATCGAAGGCGAACGAGGGGCGGCCCGAATTCTGAATCTTCACCCCAGCACGTTGCGAAGCCGCATGCAAAAGCTTGGCATCGCGCGGCCCGGCGCTTAGCAGACTGAGACTTAGCAGCCTCTGTGGCGAGCGCGATGGATTCACGCCAGCCGATCAAACGCGCGGTCCAACCGGATCGCAATACTCGCGGCCGGGTGGAGGTGACCTCAGCATCCGCGCTTTTCCGCCCGTGCCTCGATGAAACCGGATGGCCTGGATTTCATCTGTTCGATCAACAATGGAGAACATTCCAAAAGCTCAACCTGGCGGGCTTGCAGAGATCGCATCAGAGCAATCCCATTCAGATCGGCAAATTCCAATTGGGCCAGGTCAAGTTTCAATCTGCGGCCATGGATCAGTTCGCGTTCGCACGCCTGAAAGAGTTCTTTGACCCAGGCGCCCACCAGCCGGCCTTCGACGCGCAGCGTCGCCGCGGAGTGGTTTGTTTCCACTACAGACACTTTCAACATAGGGCATTGAGGCGTCACGATTTCAACGATCCAACGTCGCTCTTGCGCTGCCACCAATTCGAAAGGTGATCGCGCAATTGTTTTCGAGCGCGATGCAGCATCACCCAAAGATTCGTTTCGGAAATTTGCAAGGCCGCGCAGACTTCGCTGTTGGGACGTTCTTCGATTTCATAAAGCTGAAACACCTGAGCCAGGCGGGGGGGCAATTTGCCCAACGCCATTTCCAGGTTTTGCCGAAACTCGGCCAGTTCCATGCGGCGGCTCGGCCCGGCGCATTCCTCGGCGATGTCGTAGGCCCAGACCATTGCTTCGTCAGAATTCTCCTGGTCCGCGCGAATGGGTAAAGCATCGCAACAAAAACTGCGTTCCCGGGAATGCCGGCGCAGGTGATCGTAAATCTTGTGCCGCAAGATGCCGACGAGCCAGGTGCGTTCCGAGGAGTGGCCGGAAAAGCGAGCGCAGTTTCGGAGCGCCGCGAGAAAGGTTTCCTGGACGAGATCTTCCGCCACTACGCGATCGCGCACCTGGCCGGCCGCGTAATGGAAAAGATAATCGGCATGCCGTTCGAACCATGCTTCGGTTGCATTCTCAGGGCGCGGCGTTGTTGAAATCGTCAGGGCCGGGTTCATAGCGGACAGGCCCTTTTGCAGGCGGTGTGCCACGACATTCATTCCCGGCCAAAAGCGCAAAACCCTCAGCAAAAGCACGGTTTTTTCCGTCCGCCACGAAAGCATGCGCCGCGCGTTCGAATCTCGCCCGCGAAAAGTCGCGGAACACCACGATCATCCGTGGGCGGCGATCGCTGATCCGATTGCCGTGGTGGGATGATTCTCTTGAAAGCGAGTCGCGCCGTTCGCCTGTAAGGATCATCCGGTGCGCTCGACCAACGGGAGTTGTTGAATTATGAAACTTTACCGAATTCCATCTTCGCCGGCGGTTCTCTACGGTTCGTTCCTTTTTGTTTTGGCTCTCATTCACACGCTGCGTGCCGAACCGGTGCCGAGAAACATCCTGCCGGATGCAGTGGTTGATTTGCGGACGGTCGAAGGCGTCGCTCGGGTGCATGGCCAATGGCGTTACAGCGATACGCGCATCGAAGAGATCGCCCATCGGAATGTCGGCGGCGATTTGAAGGCCAGTGGCACTCCAAATCGCACCATTGATTTTGTGCCCGATGCTCGTGCAGCGGACTACGACGATTCCAAATGGGAAATCATCGCTGCCGATTCGCTTGAGCAACGGCGCGGGCATGGCCGGCTTTCGCTGAACTGGTATCGACTCGAAT
>JBFMDG010000638.1:0-4593 GCA_040754135.1 Verrucomicrobiota bacterium | reverse complement strand
AATTTTTTCGAGGAGTTCCTTGAGTTCGGCGTCGCTTTTGGTGAGTTGCGCTGACGCGTTTTCGCTGGCGCGAGCCGCGGGATCAGGTTGGATCCAGCGCATGGCCCGGCGAGTGAGCGCAAAAAGAACCACGCACAATAGAACGAGCGCAAGAATCTTCATAAAATGGCTGATCAGCCTGTGAACTAAACCAGAATCCTTTCGGAAGAGCAACGCTGCCCTATTTTAATCGAACGTGACGCGCGGGAGGAAGGGGCGCTTGGCCTGCAGTTTGACCAGCCAGAAAAAAAGGCGCATGCGCCAGCGCAAGTTCCAACTCCCCTCGAGTTCCCCGGCCAGGGCCGCGTTCACCGCCGATGCCAATTGGTACTTCTCCCGAGGCGAAAGAAAAACTTCCATGAATGGCGTCGTGTAAAAGTTCTCAACCATTTCCCAGTAGAAATGCAATCCGCGGAAAACGCGTTTTTCGTAGCGCTGAAAAATGCCGGCGCCGTCGTCCCCTTGCGCCAGCGCTTCGAGAACGGATTTCGCGGCGAGCCGGCCCGAGTACATCGCCAGAAACACGCCCGATGAAAAAATCGGATCGAGAAACCCCGCCGCATCTCCCACGCGCAACAAACGCGGTCCACAAAGCTTGCGATTATGATATGAAAAATCGCTTGTCATTTGTATGGGCGAGACGAGGCGGGCGCAGGCCATCCGTTCGCACAAGGGCGGACTCGACTGCCAGATGCGCCGAAACAATTCGTCGGGTGCGCTCTTGCTCCGTGCGAATTCCTCCTGGTCCATCACGCAGCCGACGCTCGTCTTTTCCGCGGAAATGGGAATGATCCAAAACCATTTGTTCGCCAGGCGCACAATGACGGTGTCGCCGCCCTTCTCGCCTGGATCCAGTTTCACTCCCGTGAAATGACCGAAGAGGGCAAGTTTCTTCAAACGCGGATGAATCTCGCGCAAGCCTTCCTGATTCCCGGTGAAATTGCCCCGCCCGCTGGCATCGATGAGAAACCCGCCGCGAAACTGCAAGCGCTCACCCGATCGGTCTTTGGCTTCGATCAACACCTGTTCGGGCTGGCTCTCGAAACGCGTGACGGTAATTCCTTCGCGCACTTCTGCGCCGCTCGATCGGGCGTGGTTGAGCAAGAGGTGATCAAACTTCGCGCGTTCCACCTGAATCGCCTCCGTTTCACGAGTGAATTTGCCCTGGCGAAACACAAAACCGACGGAACGCTGCCCGTTGCCGAGAAGAAATTGTGCTCCAAGTTTGCGTGGGAAACCGGCCTGCATTAAAACTGGCAGCACGCCCATCTCCTCAAAAATGGCGCGATTGTAAGGCAGGAGCGATTCGCCGATGTGAAAGCGCGGAAACGTTTCTTTTTCGAGAACCAGGACGCGCTTGCCCGCTTTCGCCAGGTAAGTGGCGGTGGTGCTGCCGCCGGGGCCGCCGCCAATGATCAATGCGTCATAAGAGCCGTCGTGCATCGGGCATCACACCGCGCCGCGCTCAGACCACCGTCGCCTGGTAAACGGCCGCGGCCATCGAGTTTACGTTTTTCAAGACTTCCTTGGCGGTGCCGGGATCTGGAATTTTCAATCCAAAATTTTTATCGAGCGCGACCACAAGTTGCAGCGCGTCCACCGAATCGAGCCCGAGACTTTCGGGACCAAAGAGCAATTGGTCATCGTGAATTTCCTCGGGGGTAATTTGCAGCATGAGATTTTCGACCATCATGCTTTTGATCCGTTGTTTGAGAGATTCGATTGGCTCCATGGGATTTGTTATAGAATGCCTCCATCCACCTTGATGATTGACCCGGTAATATAGCTTGCTTCATCCGAAGCGAGAAATCGCACCGCGGCCGCCACCTCCTCCGGCCGGCCGAATCGCCGCATGGGTATGCGGCTGATCGATCCCTGCCGCTCTTCCGTGGTCATATGGGCAAGCGCTTCGGTATCGATGTAACCCGGGCAGATCGCATTGACGGTGATGCCGATGCGGGCCACTTCCTTGGCCAGCGATTGGGTTAATGCGACCACACCGGCTTTGGCCGCAGCGTAATTGGTTTGACCAGCGGGAGCGAGTAACGCGCTCAACGAAGCCACGTTGATAATCCTTCCGAATCTTTGGGAGATCATCCCCGGCAACACCGCCTGGCAACCATGGAAAACCGAATCAAGGTTGGCGCTGAGCACTTGCGTCCAGGCTTTGGGAGGCAGCGTGGCGAGCAATCCATCCTGATGCTTACCCGCATTGTTCACCAGAATGTCGAGACGATTGGATTCTGATTGAATGGTTCGCACTGCCTGTTGCCAGGAATCGGGATTCGTCGCATCGAGAGGCAGGCAACGCGCCCTCGGTTTTGATTCGGACTCGATCGCCGTAGCGGCCTCGCGATTCGAGAATACACCCAGCCACACCACGTGGTCCGGATTTGCGTCGAGGAACGCCCGGGCGATGGCCTGGCCGATGCCGCCGTTGGCGCCGGTGATTAAAATGACCCGTGCTGTTGCCATGAATGCGTCAGAGAGTTGGCCGGACAAAATGCGCGCCGATGGCTTGTTGATTGCAACCGACGACACTGATCGAGGCGGCAGTGTAACGACCGTTCTGCAACCTGTCGATGGCCGACACACATTGCCAGGCGCTCGACGCGGCGAGGCCTTCGCCAAGCAACGTTTTGGGAGAAAGTTTTTCCCCGGACCAATCGTCCCAGGCCCGTTGCTCTGGCGCATCGTAATGATCGAGGCCGATGCGGCTGTCGCACAAAAGGTGCGCGGCACAGAACGGAGGCAACTGCGCGCGCATCGCTTGGACCGCGGCGAGCTTTCCACGGTCTTGCAAAAACGCATGCGCATCCGTGATCGAAGAGAGGATGGCAATGGGATTGGAACCGTCGCGTTTCAGGTAAATCGCTCCAGCCCCTTCGCTCAAGATGGCGCGTCGCGCGAACAAACGGAATGCGTCCGCGGTGATCCAATCCGATTCTTCCGCGCCGATGACGAGACAGGCTTGAACGCGTTCTTGTTCGAGCCAATCCGCGGCGATGGCTAATGCGACAAGGAACATGCCTTGATCTCCGACGATGGTGTAATTGATGGCCTCGGTTCCGAGCCAGGCGGCGATATGGCTGGAAGGCGCGTTAAAAACAGTCTCGGGAAACACCAGCGGGCTGGCTGTGGCCGGGTTGCGCCAGGTTTCATCGTAAAATCGCCGCGAAAAATTCACGCACGCAGACAACACCGAAACCACAATGCCCAACGACATTTCTCCGGCCTGGATTTTTGGAAGATCGTTTCCCAAGGCTTCGATCCCGGCGGCAACAGCGAACTGACTGATGGGACTGGTTCGGCGAAACCGGCTGTGCGACAGGAAAACCGGCCGAACCGCGGGCGCGGGAACCGTGCGCACTTCGAGCGGCTCGCACCATCCAGGTCGTTTTACGGGAGTGATTCGCAGCGGATCGCGATTTACCAGCACACATCGAAGCGCTTCGACATTCCAGCCGGCCGGGCTCACCGCGCCAATGCCACAGACGGTCATCTCAGACATGAACCCTCCGCGATGTAAAATTCCATCTCATCACACTTTGCGCAGAATCAGACTGGCATTGGCTCCGCCGAACCCGAACGAATTCGTGAGCACGGTATTAAGGCGCGCCCCTTTCGGCTCTGTGACCAACGGGAATCGCACCGCCGCGTCCGGACATCGCGTCGCTTTCATCGGCGGCAGCCATTGTTCACGCAAGGCCATCAGGCAAATCACCACTTCAATCGCTCCGGCCGCTCCGAGCAAATGGCCAATCGACGCTTTGGTCGAACTCACCGGCAAATGTTGGGCATGATCCCCCGCCCAACGCACGATCGCTTCGGCTTCCGCCGCATCGTTCAATGGAGTTCCGGTCCCATGCGCATTGATGTAATCGATCTGGTGCGGTTCCAGTCCCGCTGAACGACATGCTTCGGTCATGGAACGGAACGCGGCATTCCCCTGCGGATGCGGTTGAGTGAGGTGATGCCCATCTGTGCTGGCGCCATAACCAATGATTTCGCCGAGAATGGTGGCGCCGCGCTTTTCGGCGACATCAAAGAGTTCCAGTGTGAGGATCGCCGCGCCTTCGCCAAGGGCGAGGCCGTCACGACCGGAATCAAACGGCCGGCATTGTGTGGGAGAAAGGGCCTGGAGCGAATCGAATCCGGAGAAGACCATTTGGCTGAGCGCATCGTATCCGCCGACCAGCGCGCGTTCGAAGCGGCCGCTGCGCACGCATTCATAGGCGTGCCCAATGGCGTTGGCGCCGGAAGCGCAGGCGTTGGCGATGATCGTGATCGGACCGCGCAAATCAAACGCGTCGCACAGATCCAAACCTTGGCGATGCACCAGATAATGGGTAACGCGTGGGGCTTGCGCTTTCCGTGAGCGAGGATTTTCAATCGCCTGCCGATAATAGGATTCTCCGAGAGTCATGCCCCCGCTGGTGGTGCCGAGGATCACAGGCGCGGCGATGGGGCGGGGCCATTGAGCTTGTTCGAGCGCTTCGTTTGCGGCCAGGAGCAGCATCCGTCCCGCACGATCGATGCGAGCCGCCTGGCGCG
>JBFMDG010000637.1:0-4606 GCA_040754135.1 Verrucomicrobiota bacterium | reverse complement strand
TTCCGAAGATTTGGATCTCCCTTCGGACGAATTCATCAGCCGCGAAGTCGATCCGATTCTGGATAAGATCTCCGCGCATGGCATTCACAGCCTGACGGAACGCGAGCGCAAGATCCTGGAAGCGGCCCGCGCGAAAATGGCCAAACGCTAACCGGCCATCCCACCGCGGATCGCACTTTTCAGAACAACCGGCGAAGCAAGTCGCGCATCACGGCTCCGGAACGCGTGTCCTTTTTCCCTTTTGCATTTGGCCATTTTAATTTTTCATTCCCGCGATGATTCAACGCTATTCACGGCCGGAGATGCGAGCCATTTGGACCGACGAGAACAAATTGCGCATCTGGCTCGAGATCGAAATGCTCGCCAGCGAAGCGCTCGTGCGCGAAGGCATCGTGCCCAAAAAGGATTTCGCCCGCATGAAAGCGGGCGCTGATGCCTGGTTCGCCGATCTTCCCGGCCTTGTGGTGCGGCAGCGGGAACTCGAAAAAACACTCAATCACGACGTCATCGGCTTTACCACGGCGGTGGCGGAGAAAATCAACGATCGCGCCAGCCGCTGGCTTCATTTCGGGCTGACCAGCAGCGATATCGTCGATACCGCGTTTGCCGTGCAGATGGTGCAGAGCGCGGACATTTTGATTCGCGATGTCGAGGAATTGCGGCCGATCATCGCCCGACGCGCGCGTGAATTCCAGTTCACTCCCTGCATTGGCCGGAGTCATGGGATTCATGCCGAGCCGACGACATTCGGGTTGAAACTGGCGCTGATGCATGACGAATTCGGCCGCGCGCTCGAACGCTTGCGACGGGCGCGCGAAGTGGTGGCTGTGGGCAAGCTGTCGGGCGCAGTCGGGACGAGCGCGCATCTCTCACCGGACGTCGAGGCCCACGTCTGCGAAAAGCTTGGATTGAGGCCGGCGCCGATCGCCACGCAAGTGGTGCAGCGCGATATCCACGCGGAATTTCAGAACACGCTGGCGCTCGTCGGCGCCAGCATTGAACGTTGGGCGGTCGAGTTTCGGCATTTGCAGCGCACGGAAGTGCTCGAAGCGGAGGAGCCGTTCACAAAAGGCCAGAAAGGCAGCAGCGCCATGCCGCACAAACGCAATCCCATCACCTGGGAACGGCTCACCGGCCTGGCGCGCGTGCTTCGTGGCAACGCCCTCGCCGCGCTCGAAGATGTGGCGCTCTGGCATGAGCGCGATATCAGCCATAGCAGCGTCGAGCGCATTATCTTTCCTGACTCGTGCACCTTGTTGGATTACATGTTTGGATTGCTCGTGCGGCTGATGGACGGCTTGAAGGCCTATCCGGAAAACATGAAAAAGAATCTGGGGCTCAGCCTCGGGATGTGGAACAGCCAAACCGTGCTCCTCGCTCTCATCCGCAAAGGCTTGACGCGCGAGGAGGCGTATGAACTGGTCCAGCGCAATGCCATGAAAACCTGGGAGGTCAAGCACGCCGGACGCGACGATGCCAGTTTCCTCGAAGTGCTGAAGAGCGATCCGGCAGTGGCAACCCATTTCAAAAAAGGAGAGCTGGAAAAGCTTTGCTCGCTTGATTTCCATTTCAAAGAGGTGAAAAACCGGTTCCGGAAACTCGGATTGTGAGCTTTGGCTTATCGCAGATCACAGCTCTGTTGTGAACTGGCGAAGCATTTGATGAAGCTTTCCAAATTGGCGCGCCCCGCCGCCGGCTGGCGCCAAGCGATCAAAACGATTGAAAGCTTCCTGTTGATTTCCGCGATCGATTCCGGCATTAATCTGCCAAACATGGGCGTTGTCCATACAAGCCGAGTAAATCCATTATGAAAAAATTGATCGTCTGTTTCACGCTGGCTGCTTGCGTCGCGGGGCTCACCGCTCAGGCAGGAGAATCGAAAAAAGCCACCACCGAAGCCACTAAAGAGGCGAAGGTCAAATCCTCTTGCGCCAGTTGCTGCAGCAACCAGGTCAAAGCCAAAACTCCCGCTGCCCAGGCCGGCACGGCGAAAGGCGCCTACATCGCCAAACGTTAAACCCTCCTCGGTTTTAATTTCACTCCCCGCAGACAACCGTCGGCGGGGATTTTTTTTTGGTTTTGGGTGAGCTGGTTGGAGATGCCGCCTTGACTACCCGGAGCAGCCTGACGTAAGTCGGCTCTGATATTTTCTGCGCGCTTACCAAACGTTTGCCCATGCGCATTCCTGCGCGCCAAACGCGTCCACCGCGTTTTGAGATCCGCATGCGCGTGACCGATGGTCAAGTGCGGCGCCACCAGAAACAGATGATCGAACTCACATTCGATGCTACGCGGGCCCCAATTCTCCGTAGCAGCCTGATGTAAGTCGGCTCTGATATTTTCTGCGCGCTTACCAAACGTTTGCCCATGCGCATTCCTGCGCGCCAAACGCGTCCACCGCGTTTTGAGATCCGCATGCGCGTGACCGATGGTCAAGTGCGGCCCCACCAGAAACAAATGATCGAACTCACATTCGATGCTACGAGTCCTTTGCCTATCGCGCCCGTGCTTTTGTTGCTGGCAATTGTCGCGCTTGAAGTTACTTTCCCGCCCAAATGAAGATGCAGTTTGATTCGATCGAAGCTGTCCTGGCAGACCTCCGCGCGGGCAAGATGGTGATCGTGGTGGATGACGCCGATCGCGAGAACGAAGGCGACCTGATCATGGCAGCCGAGTTTGCCACACCCGAGGCGGTCAATTTCATGGCGCGATTCGGACGAGGCCTGATCTGTGTGCCGACGACGTCGGATCGGCTCAAGCAACTGGGCGTGGAGCGGATGGTGGTTCAAAATCGGGAAACGTTTAAGACCGATTTTCAGGTGAGTGTGGATGCGGCTCGGGGCATCACGACCGGGATCAGCGCGGCAGATCGCGCGCAAACGATTCGCGTGCTCGCCGATCCCACGGCCGTGCCCGAGGACCTGGTTCAACCCGGCCATGTGTTTCCGTTGCGCGCCAAAGGAGGTGGCGTGCTGCAACGCGCCGGCCACACCGAAGCCGCTGTCGATCTCGTCAAACTGGCCGGCTGCCGTCCCATCGGCGTGATTTGTGAAATCATGAACGATGACGGCTCGATGGCGCGCCTGCCGGAATTGCAGAAATTCGCGCGCAAACATCGATTGAAAATCTGCACCATCGAAGCCCTCATCAAATACCGGCGGACGCGCGAAAAGTTGATCGAGCACATCGAGGCCATCAATCTCCCCACGGCGTATGGGGATTTCACGCTTCATCTCTACCGTTCCAAAGTGGACGACCAGCATCATCTGGCGCTGGTGAAAGGACCGGTCAGCGGCAAAGCCAACGTGCTCGTCCGCGTGCACAGTGAATGTCTCACCGGCGATGTCTTCGGCTCGAAGCGATGCGATTGCGGGCCGCAATTGCATCAGGCGATGCGCCAGGTTTCCGAGGCCGGACAAGGCGTGATTGTGTACATGCGCCAGGAAGGACGCGGCATCGGACTCGCCCCCAAGATCAAAGCGTACAAACTCCAGGAACAAGGTTACGACACCGTGGAAGCGAACAAGAAACTCGGCTATGGGATGGATTTGCGGGAATATGGTTTGGGCGCTCAGATTCTGGCCGATCTCGGTTTAAAAACAATCCGGCTCCTCACCAACAACCCGAAAAAAGTCGTCGGCCTGGAAGGTTATGGATTGGAAATTGTTGAACAGGTGCCCATCCGAGTGAAACCGAATCCGCACAACCTCAAGTATCTTCTCACCAAGAAATCGAAGCTCGGCCATTTGATTTGAGTTATTTTACACCTCGAGTTCGCATGCTCAAAAAAGTTCGCACACCAAAAAGAAAGCAACCGGCAACGGGCCGCTTCGCCATTGTCGCTTCGCGATACAACGCGCGTTACGTGAACGGCATGTTGCGGGCCGCGCAGAAGACATTGCAAGCCGCCGGCGCGAAAACGGTCCACACCATCCGGGTGCCGGGTGCATTCGAGATCCCGGCTGTGGTCGCCAAACTGGCCGGGAGCGGCGAACCGCCGGCGGCCATCATTTGTCTCGGGGTCATTCTCCGGGGTGAAACAAGCCATGCGCAACATATCGGTGAAGGCGTCAGCCACGCGCTCGCGCTCGCGCAAATACGCTGGCAAATCCCGATTATCCACGAGGTGCTGCTCTTCGAAAACGAACAGCAGGCCATCGTCCGCTGCCTCAGCGCCGAACACAACCGCGGAAGTGAAGCCGCCCATACGGCGTTGGAAATGGCCGCAGTCATGGCGCGGATCGAGCAGGCTTCCTAACCACGCCTCGCAATTCGGGCCAAGCACAGCCCATTCCGCAGCAGCTTTCCAAATTCGAAACGCTTGAGGAAGTGCAGAGCGGCTCGACCACCGGCACGCGCTGCGGCTTGCAAAGCCGCGGTCCGGAGCGCGGAGTCTGTGACCCGCAGCAGCTCCCCAAGTCCGACCCGCGAGTCAAATAGTGAAGCCTGTTGAGTACGGGCACGCGCTGCGGCTTGCAAAGCCGCGGTCCGGAGCGCGGAGTCTATGACCCGCAGCAGCTCCGCAAGTCCCAGCCCCGAGTAAAATAGGGAAACGTGTTGAGCACGGGCACGCGCTGCGGCTTGCAAAGCCGCGGTCCGGAGCGCG
>JBFMDG010000636.1:0-4627 GCA_040754135.1 Verrucomicrobiota bacterium | reverse complement strand
AATGGCCGCAGAAGATTGAATTTCCGACTAAGGAAACCCTTTTCCTGCGGCGAAACTTGCCGCGGATCGATTTATTTTTGTGCCGGATGACGCAGGCAAAAAGTGCGATGGAATGCGCACTCTCAGTTACTCGAGGTCAACCCAGTGATATCGATCGACCTCGGGTGATCGCCATTGTTTGATTCGCCCGTTGATCCAGCGGACTTCCACGCGTTCGACAGCGGTCGCGTTTCCCAAACCAAAATGCGCTGCCGGCGGATGCTGTGAGCGAAAGGAATCTCCCGTAACCATCCAACGTTCCTGCCAGCGGCCACCAGCCAGAATCCGAACCCGGGCTCCGATCGGTGAAACTCCTTTGCTGTTGTGGAAGCGAAAGCCAATCCAATGGCCCGTCTCCGCGCACTCATTTCGCAGCAAATGCAAGCGATGCCGCATCTGCGGCCAATCGGATGTCTCCATGACGATCAAATCCATTTTGCCATCGTGATTGAAATCATCCGCGACTACATTCCGGCAATCCTCCTCCATCGATAATCCATAGAGGTAGGCCAATTCGTTGAAGTTTGTTTTGCTGGAATTTACGAACAGGTGGTTCTTGTCGAATCCGCCATAGGAAATCCCTTCGGTAAACTGGCGCGTCGCCAGGCTCTCGTAAAATGTGTCCAGCACGGCATCCTTCCGCGAATTGCCGGCAAAAATATCGTGCCGCCAATATTCCGATTCGTAATCACGCGCAGTGCGGCGGCTGCGATGGCCATTGACGACGTAGAGATCGAGATCGCCGTCATTCTCAAGATCAAACGACACCGCGCCCCACGACCAGCCGCTGCGTCGGACCGAATCACTCATCTCGCGCTGCCGAAAAAATGTTTTGCCGCCCAAGTAAAGCCGGTTGCCGTGACTCATGGCCGGGCGCATTTCGAGGTGCCTTCGAAAACTTTCCGGACCGAGCCGCCACCGATGCAAACGATCGGCCACACGCGAGTTCATGCCAATCACGAACAGGTCCAGCCATCCATCGCCATTGTAATCGCCAAACGTGTGCGCCATCCCAAACGCGTGCGGTTCGTCCAGATACGGACGCGTCACATCCGTAAAATTGCCTTTGCCATCGTTCAAATAAATGTCCGTGCCGGCAAAATCGCTCACCACCACGAGATCGAGATCGCCATCGGAGTCGAGATCGATGAAGGAACTGCTGTAGGTGCGGCGAAATCGTTTCGCGGCCAATCCGGCGGCATCCGTCTGATCCTGAAATTTTCCGCGGCCGTCGTTCAGCATCAGAAATGATGCATATCCATCGTTCGCGTCGTAATAGGGTGTCGGCATCTGCCCGAGCACGTAGGGCATTTTGTACTGCGCAAGCCACACATCGAGGTCGCGGTCCCCATCGATATCTCCCGCGGTCAGCACGAAAGGATTTTTCAACTGGCCCGAACGAAACTGCGTGGAAACCGGTTCCGCGCCGAACCCGTGCTTGCCATCGCCCTTGCTATCGACATCACCCTTGCCATGGCCGCGATACAACCAGAGCCCGTCCGTATTGGCGCACAGGAAATCGACGGCGGCATCGCCATCGAAATCGCCCAGGACCGCCGCCAGAATCGATGGCGGCGGATGGGAAAGGAATGCCTGAAAAGTTCGAGCGCCTCCTTTGCCTGTGGAAAGCCACTGATTTTTTCCCGCCAGAATCATTTCGTTTTGGCCGTCGCCATCTAAATCGTGAACGAGCAAGGGATCGACAGCACTCGACATGCGGTCGGGCTCGATCTCGAGCGTGGCTTCAGTGGTAAACCAGGCTCCAGTCGAACCACCAATACAGACCAATTTGCGGGCGTCGATAATGCGAGGCATCGGGGCTTCGGTTGCGCGATTCGGAAACGCGAACTCGATCTCGATCGTGCCGCGCACAATCCAGCGCTCCGCGCGAGTGGTGTTGCGCACGTGAAATTTCACATCGAGCGCCGCGCGAGACGCCGCATTGGTTCGGAATTCAAAATCGCTCAAACGCCATTCTGATTGATCGAGGAGATAACCTTGCGATTTCCAGGTCGCGAGCTTTTCCCGCCATTCCGAATGCGTCAGCGACGGTGATTTGGATGCGGGCTCGTAAAGTTTCCAACCTTGCTCGAACAGCGTCGGTTCCGCTTCGAATGTGGGCATGAGCAACTGCTCGAAACGAAAGGCCTCGAGCACGCGAAACGGATCCTGCGCAATCCGCAAATCGTCCCATAACCGTAGGAAAGGCGCTTCGTGTTTTTCGGCGAGCCGTTCCCGTTGCCAGAGGGTTTCGTCCCACAGTTTTCGCTGCGTCTCGATTGACCGCACGCGATTCCAAAACGCAGCATCACGATCCGGACGGGACGGCTGGCGAACGGTTAGAACCCGCGTTTTGCTTCCGTTGAGCTGCGCGGCCGCTGAGGATCCAAATCCAGCCAGCGCCATGGCCATGACCAATGCCAAACCGGCTTGCCGTTGCAGGAACTTCGCAGTCATGCACTGGCGTACTGCCTCGTTCGCCACCTGAATGTCAAAGAGTATTCGCAGTGGAGGACACGGTCCAAACTGTTTCCGCGGAAATAGAACGCATTTGCTGCTCGTTCCCCTTTCATATTTTCTGTAGCCTTCGTGGCGTTAGCTTGGCATTCGAGAAATAAGGCTGAATTGATGATCGCCACTGCTCTAATCGATGAATTTCCGCAGTATTTAATTAGCGCCACGCTGCTCTTTCTTTTTTTTCGGCAAGGGGCGGAAATCTTTGAGCGGCCGATTCGCTCGGGGATTCTGCTAGAAGGAGCACTCCTCGTCACAATGTGGCTGTTCAATGTTCACACAGAAAGTTCCTTCATAGGCGCAGCCGTTCTCAATTTGCATCTGCCTGCCATAATCTTGATCGAGAGCGGAGGCGCGAATGCGTTGATGATCCCAGTGGTGATGTCGCTTTTTTGGAGTTTGGCCTTTGCCTTTTTGCGCCTCGTTTGTTCGTCGCCTCGCAAGCAGATGGCCCCAAAACCATGAGTTTACCCTTCCGAGCGCGCTTCCAAAAACGCTTTCAATTCCATGGCGGCTTTCCCGCCGAAGCCCGGCACCTGGGCGATTTGTTCCACTGTGGCCAGGCGCAGGCGCTGCACCGACCCGAATTTTTTCAGCAATGCGGCCTTGCGTTGTTCGCCAATGCCCGGGAACTCGTCCAGAATGCTTTCGGAAATTCTCTTCAAGCGCAGTTGTGCGTTGTACGTATTCGCGAAACGATGCGACTCATCGCGCACGCGTTGCAACAGCTTCAATGCGCCCGAATCGTGACTGAGCCGCAGCGGTTCGCTTTGGCCAGGCCGGTAAATCTCCTCGAACTCTTTCGCCAGCCCAATTACCGGAATGCGAGTCAACCCGAGTTTAGCCAGTTCTGCACACGCCGCGTTCAATTGCCCTTTGCCGCCGTCAATCAGGATCAGGTCCGGCAAGTTCGCTGGGCCAGCGGAATTCGTCCGCGCAGGCGTGTTTGCGCGACCGGCTGCGGGATCGGAAGTGGACATTCCGGGCAGCTCATTTTCGCCGTGCGGCGGCGCCGGCGTTGAGGAAGGCAGCTCAACACCTGCCTCCTTGAGCAATCGCGTGTAGCGGCGCCGGATCGTTTCGGCCATGCAGGCGAAATCGTCCTGGCCGGTGACGGTTTTCATTTTGAACCGCCGATAATTCGAACGATCGGGCCGCCCGTTTTTAAAACTGACCATCGACGCCACCGCGAACGTGCCGCTGATGTTCGAGATGTCGAATCCTTCGATGCGCTGCGGTGGAGCGGGCAAATTCAACACGCGGCCCAACTCGGCCAGATCGCGTTCCGGATCGATCGCAATCGGGAGCTTGTAAGGGAGCCGCTCGAATTTTTCCGTTTTGAGCGTGGTTTTCTTCAGATCGGCGAGCAGATCGCGCAACTCCGCGGCGCGCTCGAAATCCTGGGCGGAGGCCGCCTTTTTCATTTCGATTTCGAGCTGCTTTTGCATCTCCTGACATGCGCCATCGAGAAAGTCGCACGCGGCTGTCACCTGCATGAGGTATTGCTCGCGCGTGACGTTTCCAATGCACGGTGCGGTGCAAAATTTCAAATGGGCGTAAAGGCAATGCTTGTAATCCTGGTCGGTAGGCGTGAGCGGCCGGCATCCGCGCAAATTGAACTTGTGCCGCACGAGATTGAGCGTGCGGCGAAGCGCACCTGAATTGGCGAACGGACCGAAATAGCGCGCGCCATCGTCCTGGCGCAATCGAGTGAGCGTGAAACGCGGGATCGGATCGTTGAGATTGACCTTGAGGAGAAGAAACCGTTTGTCGTCACGAAAGCTGATGTTGTAACGCGGCTGGAATTCCTTGATCAATTTGCCTTCGAGCAGCAGCGCTTCGGGTTCGCTGCGCACCACGTGCACATCCAGGTCATGGATGGCTTCGACGAGCGCGTTGAATTTCAAGTCCCAGCCCATGCGGCGCGAGGGATGAAAATATTGGCTGACGCGCTTGCGCAGGTCGCGGGCTTTGCCGACGTAAATCACCGTGCCGAAGCGATCTTTCATCAGGTACACACCGGGTTTGTGAGGCAGATCGCCCAGCTTTTTCCTGATTTGTTCCGTCACCGGCA
>JBFMDG010000635.1:0-4627 GCA_040754135.1 Verrucomicrobiota bacterium | reverse complement strand
AACGCGTCAAACGGTTTCGCCGGATTGGCACCCGTTATGAAAAGCTCGACCTGCATTTCTTGGGCTTCGCTCAACTGGCCGCCATCCTCGATTGGCTCACTTTTTGATTTTGAAGACACGCCCTAGGAATTTTTCAGGCGTTCAATCGTCCCAGGACGAGTATTACCGAGCAGCTTTCTCATTTCGCTCATGACTTGAAGCGCCATCGCGGCATGACAACTGGAGAAGCACTTCACAGATTGACCAATGAGCTGTTGGCGATTGTCCCGTTGTCACCGCAGGTTTGTGTGCGAGTTGTATGGGACATCGTCAACGACTTCAAACACAGAAGGCATACGGGGCTCACGCCGCCCAGCAAAGATCAGTTTCTTGTTGAGATGGCAGTCGCTTACAAGGCAGCGATAGGAATCGCGAGACTCGCCACTACTAAACTGTGCAACAGCAGCGAAACAAAAAGCACCACTCGTCGATGAGTGGTGCTTGATCTGCGCGGTTCCGTTTTTGGAACTTCAGTGTCCTCAACTTCTGCGCGTAACGCTGGTGCGTAAGCCGTCAATTGCAGAGTCCTCGTAGGTGTAAGCTTTGATCTCTACACCATTGGGCATTTTGCAGACAGATATAAAGCCGTTCGGCTCTTGAGATGCCATTTGAGCACGGTGTTTTTTGAGGCATTCGGAGATGTCCTCGATCGGAATGGTTGAAAGAACATCGTCATAAATCGTAACCACTCCGAGTACCGATAACCACTCGGGGTTGGTTTTTCTATCAGGCAGTTCGTGTGTCATAATTCTCCTTTTCTATTTTGGTTCGCAGGAAAGGCCTATCTGCTGGATTGCAGGTGGGCCATTGTCTGCGAGCCAACCACACGAGTAGGTCACCGCCTTGCAGGATGTGTGTATTATACACAGTTATTGCCACCTGTCAAGACGGACGGAGGGGCGGGATGCGGCAAAAGGAAACAACCAGTCCTTTTGTGACTGGTTGTGTTTGCTCACGAGTAAAAATACCCCAATTCGCGCAACGACTGATGTCGTCGGTTGCCCATGATCACGTGGTCAAGAACGTCGATTTTCATCAACTGCCCCGCACGGATGAGGTCGCGTGTCACCTTCACATCCGCCTCGGATGGCGTCGGCTCCCCGCTCGGGTGGTTGTGCATCATGATGACGGCGGACGCCCCGGCGATCACTGCGGCGCGGAACACCTCGCGCGGATGCACGAGGAGCGTGTCCATGGTGCCGATGGTCACCAACTGGTGTCCCTTCACTCGCCGCCTGGTGTTCAACATCAAGACCACGAAACACTCGCAGTCGGAATTGAAGTAGGGGTTGGTTTCCACGTGAAGCCGCCAGTAGTCGGCGGCGTGCTGGGGTGTTTCGCACACAAGCATGTCTTCAGGGAGCGGACACTCCTTGAGGGCGATCACCTTGTATTCCTGGGCTGCCGGTGCGTCGTTGAGCACCAAATCCGCCGCCGGAATGACCTCATAGACGTCGCGGGGGTCGCGGCTTGAACGCGGTCGGGGCAAGCCGCAGGGGTTTTGCCAACATTTGCGTTCGCCATTCCAGTGAAAGCCCAACTCCTTGAGCTTTGACCGGATTTCGACGAGCGGTGGTGTGTGGAATTCAACCCACACCCACTGGCCGACAACTTCAGCCTGGCCCAGGATGTCGGGTAGTTCGGTTTTCAAACGGTCGAGCAAGGCGAGGGTTGTCGCCATGCTTGCGTCATTTGGATTCACGAGTAGTCTCCTTCTTGGCCGTCCGCCTGCGTTAACAGGTTGCTTCTGGGGTGGGTCTCCTTCGCCGGGAGCGTGGACGGCCATTTTGTTGTGGCCAGCGAAGCAGTGCTGCCGAAGCAGCAAAGAAAACCGCTTCCTCGCGGAAGAGGTCAGTATTCCTCGGGAAAGAGGACGGTGGTTTGGCTTCTGTCGGCTTCGGTGATGATCCAAAACCGGATGCCGCCAATGGAGTGATACACCGAAAAGAGCCGAAAGCCTTCACGCAAAGAAAGTTCGTTCTCCTTTCGGTCGTGTTCATCCACGTCGCCCCAATCTCCGGCCTGGTGCCGTGTCAGGGCTTCGTGGATGTCGGAGTTAGCGAGCGTTTGGAGTACCTTGGGTGTCGCCATGATGCGTCCCAAGGGGAATTTCAGGTCGTCCACAGGATATTTCACTTGAAGGTTCAAGGAACGCACGGGATGCACGTTCTCCATGGTGCATTATATCCCGAATCCGTTGAGCGTGCCGTCGCTGCGGTTATGGATAACGGTATGCTTGAAAAAATTTGGAGAAAGGGCACACTGTGGTCGGAGTTTATGCCCATTCGAGTTTTTTTGAGCCATAGCAGCGAAGATTCCACCGTAGCAACCGCATTGATTCAACTCATCCGGAGCGCGCTCGCCCTTCCAGCCACTGAAATTCGTTGCACGAGTGTCGATGGTTACCGCTTAGGGACTGGGGTTCTGACCGATGATGTCCTGCGAGCGGAAGCGCTACAATCTGACGTGTTCGTGGCGCTCATCACGCCGGCAAGCATAAAGTCAACTTATGTTCTTTTTGAATTGGGCGCGCGATGGGGTGTGCAAAAACCGCTTTTCCCTCTCCTTGCTCGTGGTTTTCAACCGAGAGAATTGCGCGGGCCCTTAACGGCCATCAACGCTCGGGTCTGTGTTTCTCCCGCCGAGGTTCACCAGTTTATTGACGACATGGCGGCTGCGCTGGGTGCCACCGTGAGCAAGGCGGCCGTCTTCGTAAAAGACATTGAGGAATTCATCAAAGTCGCGAGCTCGACTGCTCACGAGACAAGGCAAAGTTCGGCGGAAATTGAAGCCACGAATGCGACCGAAAGTTTGGGTCGCAAAGGGTTAATTGTGAAGTCGGCTAGGGAACTCTGCCGAGAGATTAATTCCATGCCACCGCTTCAGCAGGACAATTACAGGGCGAATTACGTTGGTTGCGAGGTGAATTGGGAGACTGAATACACGTCGGCGTCACAGCGTGACGGGAAAATCGAAGTCATGTTGATCCCGTGGGAACCAAATGGGTGCGAGGTTGGCATTTTTTGCTCAACAACACTCGAAAAGAATCCCGAATTCGCGAACTTGCCAAAGAACGCACTGGTCCGAGTTCGGGGTGCCATTAGGAAAATATCCTTTGGGGGCGTTGATCTCGGCGAGCCGAAACTTGCGGTAATGACAACGAGTGAATCGAGCGGCACACGGGTCAAATGGCTTGTTTCCACCGTACGCAAGGAAACGCGCGGGGCATCCGACAACTTGTCCGACCAGGAAATTGAAGACTTTATCAAATCACAAGTCAGGATGGGGCGACCGGAAGGCCTGTCCCTCGTCGAAGACCGAATTATCCGACCGGAGGTCAAAGAGGGTTCGGCGGCGTATCAACTCGTTATTCTCTACACCAGCCAACAAATCATTGAGTGTGCCTCATTGAGTGATCAGCAGCGCGAAAGCCGCCTTTTTGCAATCCGTCAAAACATCTACAAACTTGAGAATTTCGGCTAACTCTTTCAAGGGCACGAATTGTGAGCGAAGCGAATCTTAACTATCGAGGCACCTCCGGCGCCTTCAAAGTACGATTGCAAGGAAAAGTTCGCGGGACAGGAGGCCCCTACTATCCACGTCTTGTTTTTGACTTGAACCTCGAATCCATCTCACAGGAGTCGCTGCGAAAGGTGTGGCTGTTCCAATTTCAGGCAAGTCTTCATTGCGTTGGCTTAGGGTGCATCGCCGATTCGGTTCCTGTTCAGTTGGGTCGGGAATTGCTCGGGGACGGTCATCCTGTGACTATTCCGGTTTGCGTGGAAATCCCCCTCGATTTGTATCGAGTTAATGCGATCGAGTCGCGTCGAAAAGATGACATTGCATTCAGTTTGCACTACAGGCTTGGGTGCGTCACATTTTGGCGCAACGAAGCTATTCCTTGGGCCCCACCCGAACTTGAGGTTCTCTACCAACAACACAACGTCACAATTGCTCAATCCGATTGGGTGAAGGACATCTTGCCGCAGCTCGGGTTTGGCGCGTGCAAAGTAATCGAGATACCGCTTGGAGATTCAACGACGAATCTCGAATTGGGCAAGGCGACTAAAGCGTTGGAAGATGCTCACGAGCGTTTGAGACATGGAGCCTATGATGCAGTCGCCCAGCAATGCCGTCTCGCATTGGAGCCATTTTTCGAGCCTTCGGTTAAGCGGAGCGGGGCCCGGAAAAAGCCTAAACTCGTAAAAAGCTGGGAAACACGATTGGGAAACGCTGCTGACCGTTGGCTCAACGAATCGGTCAACGCGGTGAGATTTACCACGAACGCCGGGTATCGCTCGGGTTCAGGTCGGTTCGGGCGACTCGAAGCGGAAATGCTCGTGATGGTTACAACTGCACTCATTTCGTATGCGGCACATAGCTTTAATGGTGACTGACATGAGAAACAGTAAGCAGAATGTTGTCAGTTTGCGGGCAAAACCGGCCACGAAGTTGCGGGTCAAAACCAGCCACTTTTGAGGTGAAGCATTGGCCTTGGTGTTCCGGGTTTTGGAACACTTGGGACGATGTATCAACTCAAAGTGAACCAACAACAAAGCATTATAGCCCTGCGTGAGCGGGGCTGGTC
>JBFMDG010000634.1:0-4642 GCA_040754135.1 Verrucomicrobiota bacterium | reverse complement strand
GCACGAAAATCAGGCCCACGGCGTTCGGATTGAGCAGCGCCCCAATCAATGCCCCCGTCAACGCCGCAACTGCACCCACCAACTCCCACCGCCAGGCAACTGCAAGGCCAAACAACCAGAGCAGCATCATCCAAAGCTGAACACTGTCGTTCCAGGTCACTGGACGCAACGCCTCCACGCCACCGCCCAAGAGATGCGCCACAATGAAATATCCCCAAAAGAGGATGATCAACACGCTCAGTATGCGAGCGATCCACCGCACGATGCGCACGGTTGGGTTAAAGGTTGCCGGAGTTGCCTGCGCAGGTGTTGCATTCATGCGTTCCTCCTACCAAGAAATTCTTTTGTCCTGTAATTGATATTCCAGGCTGCTGCATTGAATCCGTCGATGCGCGAACACTGCTTAAACCCGTGCGACGGAAACAATCTCTTCCGATTTTTCATTCAAGGTTTAACCGAGCTCAGAATCGCCGGTAGTATCTCCCTGGTCATGATCGCCGTTGCCGGCGATTGCTTATTATAGTTCCCACCCGTCAGCACCGTGACGAGATCGAGTGATGGGACCAGGTAAATCTTCTGCCCTCCGTTGCCGGTGGCCACAATCATGTCCACGCGCCGCGGTCCTTGCGGCGTCGAAATATTGACCCATTGATGCCACCAGAAATATCCGTATTCCTGGTCGCCGACAATTGACCACCGAGCTGTGGATCGCGCGATCCACTGGCGCGAGATGACCTGGCGTCCATTCCATTTACCCTGCTGATGGAAGAGCACGCCCAGCTTCAACATGTCGCGGGGCCGCAGGTACAGTTGCGCAAAGGTTGCGGCGTTCGACGAGTGGAGCGTGAAATCCCATCGCACGTCACGGGCCCGAATGCCAAGTGGCGTAAAAAGATTCTCCTGAGCAAACGCCGGTAGTGATTTGCCAGTCGCGCGCTCCACGATCCGCCCCATCACGAGCACGTTCCCCGAGCAATACCGACCTCGCGTCCCCGGCGCCTCCACAAGGGGAAGATCAAGGACGCACTTTACCCAGTCCTCCGACTGATAAACGCGCGATTCGTTACCGGGCGAATCGGCATTCCAGTCGTCGCATGCGAGCCCGGAACGCATCGTCAGCAGATCATGGAGTGTCAGACGATCTTTGCGTGGATCGGGGTTGGCATAACGCTCGTAAGGCAGACGCTTTGTCACAAGCTCATCGACTCCGTCGAGGGCCTTGCGATCCATGGCAATGCCGACCAGCGCCGAGACAACACTCTTGGAGGCGGATCGCATCTGGTGCATCTTTTCATGGTCATATCCATAGAAGTACTCCTCGACCACCAGGCTCCCACCTCGATAAACGAGGATCCCGTGCACATCTGGATAGGTGCCGTCCACCACCCGATTGACAAGACGCACCACAGAGGTGGCATCGAACCCCGCCTTGGTCACGTGGGCGACGCGCAGCCCGTCCTCCAAGTCAGGCGGAACCGCATACACGTAAGGAATCGGATGGCCATCTGACCCGACCGGTCGCGCCGAGGCCCGTGCCATGGCCGCCGTTTCCGCGTCCACCACTGGCGTGTGACGCGCAAAGAATACGTTGCCCTCAATGAATCCAGATACGATTCCATCGTCCCCTCTCCGGAACAGGATCGTATCGCCCCTCGAATTTAGAAAGCGATCGTCACGAATGGGGCGTAACGGGTATTTAGCTCCATCCAGGACAACAAGTAGCATGGTATCCACGGCGACAAGCGCAAGTCGCGTCGTGCCGTGATAGGAGTAAACGCCCTCATACTCAGCAAGGTTCCTGCGCTGAACCCGGTCCACTGGCGACAGCGACGAAAGGTTCGCTGCGGTGCCGTTCGTCTGCGCAGCGACGGGCCAGAACATGCCCGCAAGCCAGAGCACAGCCAACGCAGCGAGGCATCGCGGGGTCCGGCCGCGGCGGTGTTGGCCAGAGCCTCGGCACACTCCGGACCATCCACTGACCGGATCGGAATGCATTCGGGTCTGCATATTCATCGTAAATTTTCCGACAGCTCAGCTCACTTTGAGTCTTCGCTGCGGCCATGATTCAGTTTGATCACGTGTCGGAGGGTGCACGCGCGAAGGTGCGCATTCAAGAAAAACGGCCTTTGCGCGTTCCCTTACTCTGGTTGGCAACACGCTCAGGCCTGCCCGCGCACGGTCCATCATGTGGCGAACCAAACGTGATAGCCGAGGAGAGCAGCCAGCATCAGGAAGAGAATCCCGCCACCTACAATTAGGTAGGCCCGTTCATGGGAGAGGAATTGGAGTCTGCGCAGGCCAAGCGCTGGGAACACGAAATAAAACAGTGCTTTAATGACGTTCGCCCAACCCAACAACGTGAGCACCAGTGGAATGCCCGACCAGACGTTATGGAACGCGACGATGATCGAGCCGAAGATGAGATTCAAAAAGGCGACGGCAAACACGCCGGTCTCACCCTTTTCTCGAAGAAAGACGAAGAAATCCACCCACATGCGCGGTCTCACGACGTGGGAAATGCCAATGACCGTGCAATTGATGATCGCGTAGATCTGGACGGCTTGTTCCATAGTGCCTGGTCAATGTTGAGGGGGCATTTCAGTACGAGCGCAAAATGACCCCCGTTGTCCATTTGTCTTGGTCATTAGTGAGATGTGATAACCCATCCTTGCCGCTTTCAGGCGTGCCCGGCCAGCAACGCTTGCGCATCGGCTGTCGTAAGCACCGCGAGAATGACACAGCCCTTTTCCGAAAAATTCACTCCGTGCGTCGTGCCCGCGTCCGCGTGATGAAAATCGCCGGCGTCGAGCCTTTGTCCGCCAATGGTCAGATCGCCGGAGAGGATGAAGATTTCCTCCGGCCCCTGATGGCGGTGTTCGGGATAACGCGTGCCAGGATCGAGTTTCCCCAAAGCCACGGCATAGCCGCGCTCGACATCCATGTGGAGCAATTTCACATAAGCGCCCGGGACCGGCAGCGCACGCCATTCTCCCATTTCGTGCGCCCGCAAAAACTTGAATCCTTCGAGCATGGCCGATGACAATTCAGCGGCCGCTTTGGTAGCGCCCGCGTTACCGGTGAGTCTGCCGCTTCGAACGCGATTCAGGATTTTTTCCTTCAAAGTGGCCGGAGGACTTTTGGCTGGAGTCAAAGCCGCCGCTGCCAGCGCGGCCGTGTCGTTGAGTTCCGCCAGTTCTTTTTTGGACGGCGCAAGCTCGCATTCGAGCTGTTTACGCAAGAGCGCTTCATCGGCTTCGCTTAAAACGCCAAGGGCGTTTAAAGCAGCCAGTTCCTGGAACTCTTCCGGAGTCATAAATTCTTTCCCGCACGCTGCATGCGATGCACGCCAGCGCTTCGGGGGTGGCAACTTGACTGATTCATAAGTGCTTTTTCAACGCATCACGCATTTGCAACAGGCCGCGGCGAATGCGCGCTTTCACGGTCCCGAGCGGTTGCTGCAATGCTTCCGCAATTTCGGCATGCGTCAAGCCGGCGAAAAAAGCCAGCTCGATCACTTTCCGCTGTTCCGCCGAAAGCTGCGTGAGCGTCGCAACGACCAATCGCGCCAGTTCCTGGTCAACGGCATGTGCCGACGCGAGCGGCGATGGGTGATTCGGCGGCGCGGTGTCAGCCATCAATTCCTCAATCAATCGGGCCCTTCGCTGCATCCCGCGCAAGCGATCAATCGCTTTGTTGCGGGTGAAGGTGAGCGCCCAGGTCAAAGGCCGCCCGAGCGCACGATCATAACTGCCCGCGCATTCCCAAATTTGCATGAACACATCCTGCAGGACATCCTCGGCCAGGCTTTCATCGCGCAAAATCTTCACCGCAATTGAAAACAGGACGCCCGAGATCCGATCATAGAGTTCGGCAAACGCCACTTCGTCCTTCCGAGCCACGCGTTCGAGCAGCGCTGCTTCCGTCAGATCCGGGCTGGGTTCAGGGGACATCATCGTGGCAAACGGCAGCGGCCTGAGCACCTGCGCGACAGGCCAGGACCAGCCAGGCATGGCCGCGCCATCTGCGCCCTGTCTAGCCAGCGCCCTCGCGAAAGGCAAGTGGGAATCCACATGAGCTCTACGGACGCGCCGCCCATTTGGATGCGAAGGAAGCAGCGGCTAATTTCTCCCCCATTCCTTCAAACTTTCCTTCGCCTCGTAAATGGCGAGCACTTCCTTTTCGGTCAGCGCCCGATTGAACAAGGCCAGCTCATCCATCCAACCGACGTAACTCAGGCCGAGCATGACGCGCACTTTGTCCGGCTCCCAGGTGAACGTCTGTTCCCGGTCGGTCAAAGCTCCTTGCGATTTGCCATTCAGGTAAAGTTTGGCTTCCGAATTCGCTTTTCCGGTGTTGAAACGCTCGAAAGTAAAGACCACATGAGTCCAGCGATCGCGCTTGAACGGAGGGTTCACCACAGGCAAAAGCGGCTTTTCCTTAAAGGGAATCGCGTTCCAATCGCGGTTCAGCGGATTCCAAATTTTAAAATCGGCATAAGCGCCCAAACGGAACTCGCGCGGTTTTTCATCTTTGCTGAACTCGACAAAAAACGCCGCGTCATTCCAGTCGCGCGGCGTGATCTGAATCGGATCGCAATAGCCAGGTTCGAGATCTTCATCCGGACTCAAACGCAGCCAGAAGG
>JBFMDG010000633.1:0-4660 GCA_040754135.1 Verrucomicrobiota bacterium | reverse complement strand
CGGGATTGAACCACTTGGCGATGCGTTTGCCTTTCCTTTGTCGAAAACCTTGTCGCAAACCTTGTCGCAAACTTTGTCGGAACTTTTCTCGAAGGATTTTCGATCGAGATCGGCAAAGTTCAGGACGAAGTTTTCGACAAAGGGGTGGTCGCAAAACGTCCATCGCGCGCCTCCGTGCGTTTGGGTCATCCCGGAGGGATGCCAGACAGTAGCCGGGATTGAACCATTTGCCGATGCGTTTGCCTTTCCTTTGTCGAAAACCTTGTCGCAAACTTTGTCGGAACTTTTCTCGAAAGATTTTCGATCGAAATCCCGACAAAGTTCAGGACGAAGTTTTCGACAAAGGGATGGTCGCAAAACGTCCATCGCGCGCCTCCGTGCGTTGGGGTCATCCCGGAGGGATGCCAGATAGTAGCCGGGATTGAACCACTTGGCGATGCGTTTGCCTTTCCTTTGTCGAAAACCTTGTCGCAAACTTTGTCGGAACTTTTCTCGAAAGATTTTCGATCGAGATCGACAAAGTTCAGGACGAAGTTTTCGACAAAGGGATGATCGCAAAACGTCCATCGCGCGCCTCCGTGCGTTTGGGCCATCCCGGAGGAATGCCAGATAGTAGCCGGGATTGAACCACTTGGCGTGCGTTTGCCTTTCCTTTGTCGCAAACCTTGTCGCAAACTTTGTCGGAACTTTTCTCGAAAGATTTTCGATCGAGATCGACAAAGTTCAGGACGAAGTTTTCGACAAAGGGATGATGTCAAAACGTCCATCGCGCGCCTCCGTGCGTTTGGGTCATCCCGGAGGGATGCCAGACAGTAGCCGGGGGTTGAGCGCAGCGATACCCCCGGTAGCTGGTCAAAAAAACTCTTCGACCCTGAAGGGGTCGCAGAATCGGCGGATCAAACGCACCGTTCTTGCAGCCCTTCAGGGTGCTGGGATCTAATCATTCGCTGACCGGAGGTCTCCGCGTTGCTGCGACCTCCGGCTACTTTCTGACAACCCTTCGGGTTACCTCTCGATCGATACCCACAGGGCACAGGACAGCGCGGCAGAATTGGGCTGAAAGCCCGAGATGTGACAGCCCGGGTTGAAGGCCTGGGAACACGTGTCCAAACAAATTCTGCCTATGATTTCGTTCAAGGTGCAGCGATGTAAAACACGGGGGGAGTTTATTTCGCGCGATGGGCCGGCGGAGCTTGGCTCTGGAGAAAGGTGAAAAGATCGATCACCTCGTTCGGTTTCAATTGTTCGAGTAATCCTTCGGGCATGAGGGAGACCGCGCTCGGTTGCAAGCGTTTGATGCGGTCGCGCGCGATCAGATGCCGTTGATTATTGCCATCCAGCAATGTGACAGCCGCGGGCGAATTCTCGACCAGGATGCCACTGAAAGACTGATCGTCCTGCGTGAGGACTTCATGAGCGAGGTATTCGGGACGGACATAGGCGCTCGGATCCACGATGTGCAGTAAAAGAAAATCGACATTCTGCCGATCGGCGCCGGTGAGGTCCGGCCCGATTTCGTTGCCCGTTCCGAACAGTTTGTGGCAAACCGCGCAGAGTTTTTGAAATTGCACCTGTCCTGATTCCAAGTCGCCTTTCCCCAGGCGCGATGGATTTCCGGACGGCACGAGTAGCAGCTTGAATTGATTGATGGCATTGCGCCGCGCCCCGGCGGAGTCGGCCTGAATTCGTCCCCATCGTTTTTCGATGCCCTGGCTCAATGTGGCATCGTTGTGGCGGCTCATTTGCCGCAGCAAATCAAACCCGATTTCTCCCGACGGGATCGAACCGCGCTCGACAGCATCGATGAGTTCCAAAGCCCAAGCCGGCCGGCTGGCCAGCATCGCCAGCACCTTTTTGCGCAAATCTGGATTCCATTGGTTGTATCGCCGCAGCAACTCGCCCGCGAGATCGCGATTGGCAAAGTTCTGCAGCGCGGCCAACGCCGCGTTTCTCACCGGACTCGACGGATCCTCCAACAACTGCCGCAACACGGGCAAGCTCTGCCCAAGCTGCAGTTGGCTCAGGATTTCAATCAGTTCCACGCGCTGTTTTTCAGCGGCGCTCGGATTCTCCACATGCCGCAATGCCGTTTGGATTGCTTGCGGGATTTCCAGCCGCAGCCCAAGCCGGAGCCAGGCTGATGGCGGATCTGCGGCAGGCCAATGATTCTCGAGCCAATTCCGAATGGGCAATTGCTTTTCAGAAAACCGTTTCCCAACCAGCGCCTGATCCAATCCTTCAAGCACCGGTTCACGGGCCAAAGCGCCCGGCGCCATTTCAAGCAACCGCAAACAGAACGCGAACCCAGCGGTCGAATCATCACTGGCCAACCGGCGCGCCAATCGAGTGGTCACAATCTCCCTCGCGATCGCATGGTTCCAGAGGTCCGGAGAGTCAAAAAGTTGAACGACGGCGTTGGCTTGTTCGCCAACGTGATTTTCGATCGCCCACCAAATCAACAACGGGATGAATGGATCGGACGCGTCCTCGTCGTGCCGGAGCAATTCGCGCAACACGGGGAGCGACTCGGAGGTTGTGAGCCGCTTGGCGGTGCAGGCGAGTTGCTGGCGCACCATTGGGCTGGGATCTTTTCGCGCCAATTCCGTCAAGCGCTGCACCAGTGCGGGTTCGCTTAAAGGCGTGTGTGGCGGTGAATCGGCGAGCAGGCGGATTGTCCAGGCGCGGACGTGTTCATTGGGATGCGAAAGTAACGAGGTTGCGGTGGCACGGAATCGTTCGTGGCCTGCCGTGACAAACCAAGCCCAGAGTGCTTCAAGTTGCGTCTGTGGCTGCGTTGCCTCGATTACGAGCTTTTCAATTTGTGGCAACAAGGATCGATCGCGTCGTTCCGCCAGAAACCGTCGCGCCTCACGACGCCACCAGCCATTCGGATGGGCGAGGAGTTCGAGCAGCTTCGCGTTGGAGAATTGTGCGAGATCGAAAGGAGCCGGTTGCGATTTGCCTTTGGCTTGAATTCGGTAAATGCGTCCGTTGCTTCGATCCCAGTCATCGAGCGGATCCACGTGGGTGGCGCGTTTGTCATACCAGTCGGCAATGAAAACCGAACCATCGGGCGCCAAGGCGCAGTCCACGGGACGAAACCAGCGGTCAGCGGTAGAGAGCAACACGCCGCCAAAACGACCTTTGAAGGTGGAGCCGGCGCGTTCGAGGCGATGCCAATACACCGCGTTGGCGAGCAGGTTGCCGGCGATGTAAGTCCCTTTGAATTCGGCAGAGAATGAATCGCCTTCGTAAAGGATCCCGCCGCAAGTCACATGACCTCCCTGGAAACCTTGAAAAGGCAAATGCTCGAAATAGCCGTAGGCATGCGGGTTGTGCAACGGGCCATGCTTGGCGAATCCTTTGACGTAATAACCGCCCTGCACCTGATGCAAACCAATCGTATCGCCAAAATTCGTGCCCGCGATCACCTGCCCCGCCGCGTCAAAATCCACTCCCCAGGTATTTCCTCCACCCTCGGAAAATAATTCGAACTCGCGCGTGAGCGGATGATATCGCCAGATGCCCTGCTGAAATTCGATGCCGCGGATGTTAGCGGTGACGGTGCTTCCCTGCGCACCGTAAAGCCAGCCATCCGGACCCCATTGCAGCGAGTTGGCGAACGCATGCGAATCTTCCATGCCGAACCCGCTAAGCAATACCTCCGGATCTGTGTCGGGGATATCATCGCGATTTTTATCGGCGTAAAACAACAAGTAGGGCGGCTGCACAACAAACACACCGCCATGTCCCACAGCCAATCCAGTGGCGAGATTCAATCCGGTGACAAAATCGCGGAACTGATCGGCACGCCCATCGCCATCCAGATCTTCACAGAGGGTGATGCGATCGGCTCCTTTTGGTCCGCGCGGCGGTGGTTCGGGAATGGCGTCGTATTTGGTGCGCAGGTACTGGTCCACTTGCGACGGCGTCAGTCCGGCCGGCGTAGGATATTGCAGGTACTGGATCACCCAGAGGCGCCCTCGTTCGTCGAAGTACATGGCGACCGGCTGGCGAATATGCGGTTCGCTGGCGAAAAGCCTGACCTCAAATCCGTCGGCGACCTTCATCTCGCGGAGCGCGTCCGGCGGTGCGAGGGCATGGTCGGCCGCGGAGGCGTTGCTGATAAGAACCAGGGCAAACCAGGGCCAGATTTTCCAAAGCGATGGCACAGGCGCATTTTGAAACAGACCCCTAAGGTTCAACAAGGGAAAGTCGCAAGGGAAATTCGGCGGTCCTCCTGATTGCTGGCGGCTTGGGCGGAAGGTTACCCTGCGGCAATCGTGCGCAGGGATGGCCTCACTTTCGGCGAGGTGATTTTGGCGCGCGGGGCAGCCACTATGTTGGGAGCAAAACCGAAAAGCATCGCGGAACACGAAGCCGATCCTGTGACCGAACAGATCTACCACGACATTCGCCAAACGCTGCGGGTCACAGGAGTGAATCTGAATTTTCGAACCTGGGCGGGATTCAAGAAATTCTTTCCCCGAATCT
Organism: Verrucomicrobiota bacterium; assembly: GCA_040754135.1. Taxonomy (GTDB): domain Bacteria; phylum Verrucomicrobiota; class Verrucomicrobiia; order Limisphaerales; family SIBE01; genus JBFMDG01. The sequence continues at coordinate 166 of JBFMDG010000633.1, read as the reverse complement.
GGGAAGCGTTGCGGCCCTGCGCAGAGACGCGTGCGTTTGAAGAGGCCGCGGATTTACTGCGGCGCGAAGCGGTGCTTCAGGCGGGCGCGTTTCATCGGCTCGATGCGGTTTCGGGGCGCAACTATGGCGCGAGCCGTTCGCATCAAATTCAGGCCGCACTGGATTT
>JBFMDG010000632.1:0-4678 GCA_040754135.1 Verrucomicrobiota bacterium | reverse complement strand
ATTGGCAAGGCATTGCTGAATCAATGTGTTCGGTTGGCTGTCGAGCGCAAATGCGGACGGATGGAATGGACCTGCCTCGATTGGAACCGTCGCGCGCAATGCGTTTACGAAACGATGGGCGCTCGCCGCCTCTCGGAATGGATGCTCTATCGCTTCGACCGCGCGGGCATGGAGCGGGTTTTGAATGGGGATGAAGGGTTGAAGAATTGAAGAGTTGAAGGGTCCAAATGGCCGTAGCATCGAATGTGAGTTCGATCACTTTTTCCTGGTCACGCCGCCTCTCGACCAATCGTGACGCGCTTGCCGGTCCTCCATCGGCCAAAGCGCTTTTCGCGCGTAGGCAAATTCCCGAGCCCAAGTTACGGCATGCGCGTGGAAAAAATTTGAGCCGACTCACGTCAGGCTGCTACGGGAATTGGAATTCAAAATGGCCGTAGCATCGAATGTGAGTTCGATCACTTGTTTCTGGTCACGCCGCCTCTCGACCAATCGGACGCGCTTGCCGGTCCTCCATCGGCCAAAGCGCTTTGGGCGCGTGGACAAGTTCCCGAGCCCAAGTTAAGGCATGCGCGTGGAAAAAATTAGAGCCGACTCACGTCAGGCTGCTACGGGAATTAGAATTCAAAATGGCCGTAGCATCGAATGTGAGTTCGATCACTTTTTCCTGGTCACGCCGCCTCACGACCAATCGCGACGCGCTTGCCGGTCCTCCATCCGCCAAAGAGCCTTTGGCGCATGGGCAAGCGTCCTGGCCCAAGTCACGGCATGCGTGTGGAAAAAATTTGAGCCGACTTACATCAGGCTGCTACGGGAATCAGAAGGGATTTTACCCGTGCAGGAACTCACTCGGCTGGTTTTGGCCATTTTAAATGCCGATGTAAAAATTCGTAGGTGGCTTTGCCATTGATGGAATGCGGGCCGGCAAACCATTCGATTTCGGTACGTTCGGGAATTTTCAAACGCGCGGCATAAAGGAAACGCACCTTGGCAAACTCATAAGCGACGGTTTCGTCGGGAGCGACGCCGTCGAAATGCCCGCGTTCGACCATGAACGGACGCGGTGCGATGAGCGCGGCCATTTCGGCGTAATTGAAAGTGCTGCCGAGATCGAATTCGAAAATCTCATATTCGCCCGACCAGACGTAGCTGTAAGGGCTGCGTGTGGAAGCATTTTTCCAAACCCATTCGTTGAAATCCGCTGAACAGATCGAGAGGCAGTAGTCGGTCACGAGGGCGGGAACGCGCATGGCGGTCTTGCCTCCGTAACTCAAACCGTAAAACCCAATCCGTTTCGGATCGACGAACGGCAATGTCTCGAGCCAATCGACAATTTGCTGGTGCTGCGGGGTGATGATCGAGAAGAGCGTTTTCTTCAGTGGATTGGCTTTGCGTTGCAAGGTGCGGAATCGATCGCCAAAAATATAAAGGTTTTGCGGCGCGAAGGTGACGAAGCCGCGCTCGGCCAGCTGTGCGGCAAATGCGCTGTAATATTGGAACCCCGCCTGGCCAATCGTATCCTGCGGCCGTCCTTCCAGCCCGTGCTGACACACCACCACCGGCCGTTTCTCGCCTTCTTTCAAATCCTTTGGCACCAGCAAAAGCCCATACGCGATCACGTCGGGGAACACATCAAGCACCACTTCGTAACCGGTCCATCGGGCGTTATTGTAGGTTTTGCGTGTGCGGACATTGGGGGGCAATGGCGTTTCTGAAAATCGTCCAATCACTTCCTCGTAAAAAAAGGTGCGATATTCTGCGCTGCTGATTTCGTATTTTTCGAGTGAGGCGGTGTCGAGCTTCTTCATGAACTCAGCGCGGACATAGGGGCTTTCCGTCAGGAGCCATTGACTGTGCCGATCGAGCTCGTGCATTTGGCGCGTGTGCCGGGTTTGGGCATCCAGCGAGGTGGCGGCGCGCGGCGCCGGGCTGACCGGGGCGAGCGTCATTCCCGTGCTGAGACCGGCGAGGAATTTTTGCAGGCACTCCGTGGAAGCAAACGGACCGGAGCCATCCCCGCTGACCACCAACTCAAGGGCGGGCGATGGATTGAACTGGGCCAGCAACCGCTGAGCGCGTTCGAACTCGCGCCGGACGCTTTCGATGTTCGGAGTCGTCAGTTGCGCCGGAGCGCCTCCGCCATTGCCGGTCAAAGTGACTTCGGGCCCTTTCGCCGCTTCGATGATGAGGGCGCGCGGCGCGATCATCGAGACGAGTTCGGCATCGCCAAATTGTTCGAGCAACCCGAAAACATTTCGATCGATCGGCTGCTGCCAGACGGTGCGGCGATCATCGAAATAACTGCTGACAGCCACCGACTTGATGCGGGTGTCAAGGGACGCGGCATAAAGTGCGAGCATGCCACCTTCGCCCCAGCCGATGACGCCGATAGGGGCGGAGCGTTCGGCTTTGGAAATGGCATCGACACCGGCGAGAATTTTTTGCAGCTCATAGCCGATCAGATGGCGGCCGAGTTCGAAAGCGGAGCGATAGATAAATTCACGATTGCTCAAGCCAGCGCCGCGATTGTCGCGCGGATTTTTAGGCTGGCCTTGCTTGCGATTGATCAATGCCGGAACCAGCACCATGCATCCGCTTTCTGCGAGCCGCCGCGCATATTGCGATTCGGCGGGAAGCCCCTCGCTCAACCCGGCGATTTGTTCGGGCGTCTGATCGGCATCCGGCACCGCAATCACAAATGCCTGCGGAGGCCCGGAGCGTGGCTGAAGCAAGAGCCCTTCGCCATGCACATCCCCAAAGGCAGGCCAGCGCACCGCGCGGATTTGAACCGAATCCGATTCGGCAAGGATCTCCGGCGTATGAAACGTGCGGAGAATTTCGGGCGATTCAAAAGAAACCCGGGCGTCGCGAACCCCCAAAATGTGCGCCAATCGTTTCCGATTCGGTTCGATCGATCGGTTGTAGGTTTCCGGCGAAGAAAAATCCCGATGCCAAAAGGCGGCCCGTCTTTCGGACGCTTTATCGAGCTCGCGGAGAAGAAACTTGTCCACCCCGGCGACCAGTTGGGAAGCGATGTCGCCTTGCATGGTTAACTTTTGTGTTCCGGGCAACGGCGAGTCATCGATGGTTTGCCCGAAAACTGGGCCGGCTTGATCGAGGAAAGCTTTGGCCAGGTTTTTCGCTGCGGCGGATTCAGGAGCCACGGGCCAGTTGGCCCAGGCGGGATCATCGTTCAACCGGAACTGCCATTGGCCAGCGAGATCGAGTGCGCCCGCGGCGGAAACAAGCCGGAGCTGACCCGATATGCCTCCGGCGCCACCGCCGTCAAAGACCCGAACGGCGATGAGGTTGTAATCGCCAAAACGGACGTGCTTTGGATCCACTGTATAATTGCGGGAGGCGCTCGAAGCGGTTTGAAAAGGTTCGCGCTGTCCCATGCCGCCAATGCGCACTCCGTTGAAAAATGAATCGTCCAAATCATCGATTTGTCCGAGTTCCGCGCGCAGCGTTTGGCCTTGCCACGAAGCCGGGACGAGAACGAAACAGCGGTACCAGGCGTAGCCATCATGTTGCTCGATAATGCCGCCATGTTGTTTTTCCCAAAAACCGGGCACCCGCAATGGCTGCCAATCGGTTTGAGCGAAGAGTGGCGCGGTTTGGACAATTGCCGCGGCAAAGAGCAGCAAAGAAGAAGTTTGCTCGGCAAAAATCGAACGCACGGATCTCCGGCTGGCTATTCGGGAGTTCATGGGGTTAATCACTAATTGAGCCGCCGGGAATGGTCGAGCCTTTTGCAAATTCGGTTTGGGGTCACCAACGCCGGAGTCATTTTAGAGAATCCACCTGGAACGGTTTTCATTCGGGTGCTCACGGGCCAAAAGGATGGATTGAAGAAAATAATTGGGAGCACCGGTCTTCGCCCAACGTCAGAATCTTGAAAGAATCGCGTCCGAGGTTCCGAATTGAGCGGAGAATGCGCACGATAGATAAAAACAAAATTCGCCGCAGGATGGAGTGTTCCAGCGACAGGTTGTTTGATCGACAGATCGAAACATCTGAAAAATTGAAACGTGGCCAAAGAAACTCGATTTGAGACAGGCGCGCAAAAAGAATTTAATTCGACAGCCATGAATAATCCGCCTACAAGTAGTGAGCAAAACCGAAGTGTGAGTTCCCCGATGGTTCAGTATTTCTTAAGCGGCGTGAGTGGACCGTGGGTAATCGAGCTTAAGTCGGGCGTAAATCGGCTGGGTCGAAACCCCTCGAATGATTTTTCCATCACCGAGCCCTCCATCTCGAGTTTCCATTGCGAAATTCGCGTGAGTGAGCAAGGCCTTTTTATCGTCGATCTCGAATCCACCAACGGCACCTTCATTGACGGGCAGATGATTAAAGAGGGCACTCTGCTCCCAGGCCAGTCGCTTCGGCTGGGCTCGATCGAGTTTCGTGTGGATGCGCGCGAGTTTGTCGTGGCCATCCCGGAACTAAGCAAACCGGAAGGACCGTCGCGCAGCCAATTGCTTGATGGATCTCCGGCCTGCCTCAATCATCCCGGGGAAGCCGCTTTGTGGAAATGCCAGCAATGTGGCGAAATGTTCTGTGCCGGCTGCGTTCGCACATTGAAACGAACTGGCGGAAAGGTCATGACCTTTTGCACCGTTTGTCCCGGACAATGCCAGCCCCTTCCTTCCGCAGCCGCGAAAAAAGCAAAATCCTCCTT
>JBFMDG010000631.1:0-4680 GCA_040754135.1 Verrucomicrobiota bacterium | reverse complement strand
CAAAAATGAGGCCACGGCATCGCAAAGCGCTTCATTGCGGCTGACCCGGCCGAGAAAGCGCAACGTGCGATTATGAATGGCCTCCGAGTCTTGAGTGAACAGCAGGGGCCGAATGATGCCGCGATAAACCCAGCTCATACGCGTGGCGGAGTGTGGTGCGTTTCGCGTTCGGGTGTCAAAGCGGATTGTCAAATCCACAGCGTTCCTCGCGCAAAGCCAGTGTGCGGCATGCACGCCCGATCACCACTTCACCGTTGCTTTGGCAATGCCGTCCGATCGATTCGATCGAGCGCGAAAAACGCGGCATGGCGAACTTCCGGAGCCGGATCGTTCAATCGTTCCAACAATTCCGGCACGGCGGCGTTTGCCTCCGGACCGATGGCTCGCAATGTCTGCGCGGCCGCTTCTCGAATATCGCGACGTTCATCTTCGAGCAGCCGGATCAAATTGGGCACTGCCGCAACCGCCTGCGCGCTGGCGCGGCTCAGGCTTTTGGCCGCGTGCAAACGCGTTCCTGGATCGGGATCGCTCAGTGCCTCGGCCAAACCTGAGACCACTTCCGGTTTGCCGGGCCAGATCGTGCCGAGCGCTTCCGCCGCAGCCCGGCGCATCTCAGCCTCAGGGTGGCGGAGATGCTCCAAAATTTTTGGGAGAGCATGGCGCGCGGGCATTCCCACCATGCCCAAGGCCCGCACCGCATTCTGATGAACGGTGGCTGAATTTGTTTGCAACGCGCGGGTGAGTTCCGGAACCGCGGGCGCACCAATATAACCGAGCGCGTAAGCAGAGCGCTGCGCCATATCCGCGCCACGCCCAAGCAGTGGGATCAGTGATGAAACGGCGTTCGAGGCCGATGGACCGATCGCGCCGATGGCAAACAGCGCGAGGAAACGCGCTTGATCCGGTCCCGCCTCCAGGACCCGAACCAACTGAGGCACTGCTTCCGATCCAATAGACGCCAGCGCTGAGGCGGCCTGCGCCCGCACCGAACCATCAGGATCGTGAAGCGCGGCGGTCAGGACCGGCACCGCCTCAGCGGCGGCTGGACCGATTTTTTGCAGAGCGAGTGCGGCCGCGCGGCGATTTTCGGCCTTGCGATTCGGTCGTGTCATCCGGTGAATAAAACGGCTCAGGTGTTCGGGCGTTTTCTTCGCTAACTGCCGGAAGAAAATATCCTTCAAAGAATCCCGCTTCTCGATCATGCGCACGAGTTCCGGCACGACGTTGGTCCCTTCACGCTGGAAAAAAATCTGCGGATCAGGATTTTGAGGCGAGTAATACAACTCGCGCGCCCAGCTCTCCAATGGTTTTCCGTCATACACGCGAGGTTGGCTGGCCAGTCGGAGGACCATGATTAACACAGCCAGCCCAAGCACAAACCACAATACCCACCGGCGAATTTGTTTCCGTCCGGCATTTGGCCTCGCTGGCCTTGCTTGGGAGATTTCAGGCATGTCAAACAAAGCGCAGGCGGAAGTTAGAGGGATTCGGCGCCTCGGGCCAGTTGGATTTTTCGCGCCGAAGATTGCAGCCGCGAGCGCAATGATTCAAAACGAACTTCCCGAGTTTGGCGCCCCGTTTCAAGCCGAATTCTGAATCAACGATTGGCTTGAGTTGTTCGGCGCGCCGGAATAGTGCCGGTTATTTGATCCCGGCCAGCCGCTCTTTCCAGATGCGATAAAGCTGCACTGTGGCTTGCACATCTCGCAAACAATACTCGGCAATGTCTCGAAAACAGCCGGCGGCGAGGAGTTGATTGACATCCAATCCGGTCACACCATGGCTTTTGGGAGATTCGATTCCAAAAGATTTGCAGTAGAAATCGAGGTTGAACTTGCGCGCCGCGCCATCGCGACCGCTGACACCGTAAAAGGTGAACTGCTCTGCCAGATCGCAATGCGGATCGGTTTGATAACGATAACCGAGCCAATCCTTGCGGCTGATCGGCACATTCAAAATCGCCGAACGCAAATAAATGAATGGCACATCAAAACCGCGACCGTTGAATGTGACGATGCCTTCATAATGCCGGGCCACATCCCAGAAGGCGGTGAGCAGTTCGAGTTCATCCATGCAAGGGACGAATTCGACCGGACCGGCTTCCTCCGCTTCCGGCTCGAAATCATCGGCTGTAAACAAAACCTGGCCGCGCAGGGTGTCGGCGTTGAGCATGCCGATGCAAACCACTTGCGCGGTGAATGGCCAAAGATTGAATTGATGTTGGATTTCGGCGCGGCGCGCCTGCCGCGCCGCTTCCTCGGCAATCTTTTCCGCATCGCGAAACAGGTATTCCTGCTGGACTTCATCAAAGGTTTCGAGCGGGAGTCCTGAAGTTTCGATATCGAAGACCAGCGTGGCCATGGAAAAGGAAATGAAGACAGACGAAACAGACAGGATGGCCAGCCATCATAACGACGCGAGGACTGGCCATCCTCGAGTTGAAGCCAAGTCGATTACTTTTTCTTGGCAGATTTTTTAGCGGACTTTTTGGCTGCGGGCTTTGCTTTCTTCGGCACAGATTTTCACCTCGATTCCGTTTTGGGTTTAAGGTTGCGAAAGCGTAACCAAAAAAAAAATTTCTGGCCAGTGTTTTGTAAAACAAAAATGGATTTGGCAAGAATTTTTCGCAGGGATTTTTCGCTCGGCGCACCATCGCGATCCACCTTGGTCATCATTTCAAACCAGTTTTTTCATCCCGACATGAAATCAAAACCGCCGCGGAAAAAAATTCGCAACGAGCTCCATCAGAATTTGCATGTAGCGTCACACCATTGATTTTATTGGTTCAAATCGATTTCAAGCTCCGGCGCCGATTCGCCCGCGCCGATGCAATGCGCAGCACAGGCGCAGTCTGAACACGGTCGTGCATCGCAAGGGACGACAACAATACGCGCGCGCAACTCATGCATCGTTGCCACCTTCGAGTGCGAATAAAAAAAATTGCATTCGCTTGCCGATGGCGAATGCAAAAGCCCGTTCCAGTGAAGGCAAATTTGAAGCGGCGGAGAAATTTCGGAATTATTGGGCGGTGTTTTCCACCGGCAGCAGCGCATGGATCCGTTGAGCGGCGTTGCGCGTTTCAAACTCTTTGCACCAGCCTTTGATTTCCGTGTCGTTGAAGATTTTTCCGATGACGCGGCGGAGAAGGCCTTTGAGATTTGGATTTTCCAGGACGCGCAGAGAACGTATGGCTTCCTCCTTGTAAGTCTCGAGCAATGTGCGGGCGCGTTCGTCGGCCTTTAATTCGGTGTAAAGCTTTTCGATCTCGCCGGCGCCGTTTTGTTGCGGGAGGGTGCGGCGCCAGAGCTGATCCAACAAAAGGCGCTTGTCTCCGGTGGCCCGTTCATAGGCGACGGCGAGGAGCAAACTCGGACGCAGCCCTTGAATGTCATTCGTTTCACCCGCACTGCCGAGATCGCTCAAGTCATCGCGGATTTGATAAGCGATGCCGAGCGCTTCACTGTAGGCTGTGATGGCTTCGGACACTTCCTCGTGCCTTTCAACACCAGCGTAAAGCGCTCCAAGGCGCAGCGCGACTTCGAACGCAGGGGCGGTCTTCTTGCGGAAAATGTCCAGTACCTGCAAGGATGTGAGCGGTTCGGGCTGGCGCGCCCAAACCAGTTCCGCGCCTTGCCCGCGGCAAAGCTGGCGCTGGCCTTCCGACGCGACCAGCAACATGCGCGATTTTTGCTCGGCCGAAATATTCAAGGACGCGAGGAGGCGGTACCCTTCGCCGATGAGGAGATCACCGACATTCAGCGCCACCGGAACGCCGTGTTCCTCGTGCAACGTTTTTTCACCATACCTCTGCGAATCGTTGTCCTCGATATCGTCATGGATGAGCGAAGCTTTGTGAAAACACTCGACCGCGACCGCCAGCTTGCGGATGTCTTCCGGCAACACGCTTCCGGGGGTGGATTCGCGCAAAGCCTGAAAGGCGGCAACCGCCAGGAAGGGCCGCCATCGTTTGCCGGCGCGGGCCAGCCACGCGCGCGCGATCGTTTCCGTTTGGCCCTCGGCGGTGCCAAGAATCAAATCGAGCGAAGCCGGCGTGAACCAAAAATCAACCTCCTCACGCAATGCTCCCAAATCGAGCCGCCGCGTTTGATCATCGCTCGTCAGATGGATGTAATCCCAAATCCAATCGAGATCGACGGTCGTGTCGATGCAATCGTCCTGCAACAACGGCACGGCTACTCCGGGAATCGCGGCCGCTTCCATGTAGGGAAATGCGCGCTCGAGCACGCTCAAGCAGCTCACTCCGACAATGGCGTCGATTTTCCCGGTTTGAATCAGCGACATGACAATGGCCGAGCCTTCGGCAACCAGCACGGCGTAGCCGAGACGCTCGGCTTCCGTTTGCAAATCCTGGATTGAACAGAGGCCGCATTGTTTGCAAAGCAATCCAAATTCGTCGAAGGGCGCCGGGCACTTGCTTTCGACCCGCAGACATTTCGGGAGGAGCAGGAGGCGGCGTTCGAACGGCACCGCCGCCAGGGCTTCGCGCCACATTTCATTGTTGATCAGGACGCCAATGTAATCGCGATAGATGGGATCGCATTTGAGCAACTCGACCACGCGATCGGCCTGTTCCTTCAGCTGTTCCAGCGGCAATGGCGGCACCGGATTGTATTCCGCGACGTAATGGCGGACAAACTGCAGGATGTGCGTCCGTTCCAG
>JBFMDG010000630.1:0-4683 GCA_040754135.1 Verrucomicrobiota bacterium | reverse complement strand
AAAATCAGGTGCTTTATCGCAAAGCCATTCTCGAACTGGACCTCGTCAAAGGGACAACCCTGGCGACGCGCGATATGGAAATCACCAAAGCCGCTCTGAAACAAAAAACCGAAGCACTCCTGAAAGACAAGAACTGGCCGGAGAATGTCATCCGACGCTATTAATGAACGGCGCAGGACCGATCCGCCTCACTGCAAATAGTGGCCGCGTTTTTTGATGTTTCCGTTCGCCTCCGAAATCAACTGTCCGCTCTGGTTATGAAATACCGCACATTGCTTTTATCAACGTTGGTGGCCTGGCTGGTTTGTTGCGCCGCCGGAGCTCGCGCCGCCGAAGCGGTCTGGGCTCAAGGGATCACCGAACCGCTGAACGATGTCACCATGAGCTCGCCCATCATTGGCATCGTGGGCGCCCGTCCCTTTGAAGAAGGAGATCTCGTCAAAAAGGGCCAGGTCGTGCTCGAACTGGAAAAACGCTTCGAAGAGCTCGAAGTCCAGCGCAAACAGCTCATCCGCGATCAGGCCAAAATCGAACTCGATCGCATCAAATCGCTCGCCGCGAAAAATGCCATTTCCGTCAGCCGCGAAGAGCTCGATAAAAAGGAAGCCGAATTCAAAGTGGCCTCCGTCGAATCCGAGCTCGCTCAGGAACAACTCCGCAAACGCCTTCTCCTCGCTCCTTTCGATGGCTTCATCACCGATATCTACCGGGACGTTGGCGAAGGTTGCGAAGCGCAGCAGCCCCTCTTGCGGATTGTCGATACGCGCCGGTGCTATTTCACTTCGAACCTGGAAGCCAAAACCGGTTACGGACTCAAAGTCGGCCAAAAAGTCCGGCTCGAAATCGAAGCCGGCGCTTCGCCCGTCACGTTCGATGGGACCATCAGTTACGTTTCGCCGGTGGTGGATCCTGCCAGCGGCCTGCTGAAGGTGAAGGCGATTTTCGACAATCCAGACGGACGCATTCGCCCGGGTGTGGCTGGCCGGATGATGCTGCCTTAACATGCTCGCTAATCAACCGAGTTCACGTCCCAATGTCGCCGCGGTTCTCGAGGATCTGGCGCGATTGCGGCGTTTTGCCGGGCCGCCTCAGGAATTCTGGCCGGCCTTTCTCTCGGCTGCGGCGCGTCTGGTTCAAGCTTATCGCGCGGTCCTGTTGAGCAAAGAGCAGAATTCCGAACAGCTCAAGCAACTCAGCGATTGGTCCAGCAACGGGCAAACGGATCCGGCACTCATCGAATTTGCCAATGTCCTCCCCGATCTGGCCGCGCAGTGCCTGCAATCCGGTCAGGCATTTCGTACTTTTGGCGGTGGCACCCCGACGCGGCATGTGGCGGTGGCGGTGGCCGTGCATACGGATGCAAATTCAACCGGGCCGTACGTGGCTGCCTTCCTGTTGCTCAACGCCACGGAAGTGCAGGCGCGCGAGGCCATCATTCAGCTCGATTTGGCGGCGGATGTTCCCCTGGCTTACTTCGCGTTTTCCGGCGTGCAGCAGGCGCGGACCAATGTGGAAAGATTCGCTTCCGTGCTCGACCTGCTCGTTTTGGTCAATGCCGAAACCCGTTTCTTGGCAGCCTCACTCGCGTTCTGCAATGGCCTGGCGCAGCGTTTCCAGGCGGATCGCGTGTCACTCGGCTGGTTGCAAGGCGGGTACATCCGCCTCAAATCGATCAGCCGCACCGAACGTTTCGATCGCCACATGGAAGCGGTCAAAGCCATCGAAGTGGTCATGGAAGAGGCGTTCGACCAAAACGAACCGATCGTTTGGCCGAAATTGGAGGGAGCCCATAACGTCACGCGCGAACATGAAAAATATTCACGCGAACGCAGCGCCCCCAATGTGGCTTCGGTGCCGGTGACGCTCGAAGGCAATCCGGTGGCGGTGGTGACTTTGGAGCGCGCGACGCAGCCGTTTTCCAGCGCTGAAGTTCAGGAAGTCAGTTTGGCTTGTGATCAAGTGGCGCGGCGCCTTGATGAACTGAAACGAAAGGATCGATGGTTTGGCGCGCGATGGCTGCATCAGACGAAATCCGCTTTGGCGCGTGTGCTCGGCCCAAACCACACCTGGGCAAAAGCGGCCGCGATCGCTGGCTGCATTGGTCTGGTGATTCTTTGTTTGCCCATCTTTCCTTTCAGGGTGGAAGGCACATTCACTTTGCGCAGCGATGAAGTGGCGTATGTCACCGCCCCATTCGATGGCTACATTGAAGCGGTTCATGTCCGGCCGGGGGACGCTGTAACCAATGGCGCTCCGATGCTTCAGTTGCACACCGAGGATCTCAAATTGCAAGAGGCGGCCGCGGCGGCCGATGAAATCCGTTATGTGCGTGAAGCGGAAAAAGCCCGGGCCAACCAGACGCTCGGCGAAATGCGCATCGCGCAGTCGCTGGCCGAACAAGCGCGCGCGCGGCGCGAGCTGACCCGGTTGCGTTTGCAGCAGGCCGCAGTGCGGGCGCCGTTCAATGCCGTGATTGCCGATGGCGATTTGCGGCAGCGCATCGGCGCGCCGGTCTCACAAGGCGAAGCGCTTTACACCCTGGCGCTTCTCGAAAAGCTCTATGTCGAAATCGAAGTGCCGGAACGCGATGTTCACGAGGTGCTGGGGCGATCCCGCGGGGAAATCGCGTTCTGGGCGAGGCCGGAATTGACCTTTCCCGTGCAAGTGGAACGGATCGAGCCGGCCGCGGTGGCCAAGTCCAATGAAAATGTTTTTCTGGTTCGTGGGCGCATCGAAGGGCCTCTGGAAAACTGGTGGCGGCCCGGTTTGACTGGAATTTGCAAACTGGAAGTCGAACCCCGTTCCATTCTTTGGGTTATCAGTCGGCGACTCGTCGATTTTTTCCGGATGTTCCTTTGGTGGTAAATCGGAAGCGCCGATTTTCAGTCGGTGCTGCGTCAGTCCTTTGAGTTTTGCGGTAATTCTGAACCAAGAGGTTTTCCACCGTTTCCACCGGTCTGGCGCTGCAGGGATTGGCAGCGAGCATGGATGACCAGTTTGGCGAGCGCTCCGATGAAGATGAGCAAACCGGCGACGAGAATGCCGTATGAAATGCGCGACAGCACCAGGTAACCGATTCCAAAGACCATGGCGCAGGAGGCCCAAAAGTGCGCCCGCATCAGAAAATTCTGGGAGTTCGCTTTCATATCAACTCAAGGCTTAAGGAACGGTTCGAACGCATCCTAACGAGATGTCCCGGTTGAATTCAAGGCGGCGCTCAGGCAGGCCCGCCGGAAATGTGGCCGAGTTCCTGAATTCTACTTGAAGCAACCCGGCGGGGGGCTTACTTTCCCACCGAATTTGCCAGGGCCCACGGAATGTGGACTTACGAACCCCGCCAGGGCAGGAATGCAGCAACGGTAGTTTGCTCTGCATCTGCCGTGGTTACCCTGGCGTTTAAAACCGCGAGCCCGGAATGCCGAACCATGACCGATTCCGCATGAAACGGACGTTCCGCCCCTCGCACTTCGCCAGCGAATGAATTATCAGGTCATAGCGCGCAAGTACCGGCCGCAGCGTTTCGAAGATGTCGTCGGCCAGGAGCACGTCACTCAGACGCTCGCCAATGCCATTCAACAGAACCGCATCGCGCACGCCTATTTGTTCGTCGGACCACGCGGCACCGGCAAAACCACCATCGCCCGCATCTTCGCCAAATGCCTCAATGCCACTCAAGGCCCGAAAGTCGATTTCGCCGACGACGATCCGCGCGCCAGGGAAATCACCGAGGGCCGCTCCATGGATGTGCTCGAAATTGACGGCGCCAGCAACCGCGGCATCGACGAAGTCCGTGAGTTGCGTGAGACGGTGAAATACATGCCGGCTTCATCGCGCTTCAAGATTTACATCATCGACGAAGTGCACATGCTGACGAAAGAGGCTTTCAACGCCCTTCTGAAAACGCTCGAAGAGCCGCCGGAGCATGTGAAATTCATGTTCGCGACTACCGAGCCGGAGAAGGTCCTTCCAACCATTCTCTCGCGTTGCCAGCGATTTGATCTGCGCCGCATTCCCACCGCACTCATCGTCAAACATCTCGGACATATCGCCCGCCTCGAGAACGTCCAGATCGAAGAAGCCGCGCTCCACGCCATCGCCCGCGGATCGGAAGGTTGCATGCGCGACGCCGAATCGACGCTCGATCAATTGATCAGCTTTTGCGGCGATCGCATCGTCGAGGCTGATGTTCTTTCCATGTTTGGCCTGACCGCTCGAGCTCAGGTTTTGACTTTGTCCCGGGCGATTCTCGATGGGGATGCGGAGAAGGCGTTGCGCGATTTGAATGATCTGGCGAGGAATGGAAAAGATCTGGGTCGTCTCCTGTCGGATTTGTTGAATCACTTTCGCAATTTGCTTTTGTACCAGGTTTCACGCGGGGATTTGAACCTGCTCGAAGTTTCAGAATCCGAAAGCGTGGCTCTCTCCGAACAGGCTGGAAGCGTCGGCCAGGAATCGATCACGCGGATTATGGAAGTGCTGACCGATGCCGAATGGCGGCTGCGCGATGCCGTTTCGAAAAAGATTCTTTTTGAAGTTACGCTGCTCAAAGCGATTGAAGCGCGCCATGCGGTCTCGATCGAGAGCGTTCTGCGCAAGCTGCAGGAATTGAAAGATGGTTCGGGTTCAACGCCGGCAGCCAGCCCCCCTGCCCCCGGCACCGCAAGGTCCAGCGCAACAACCAGC
>JBFMDG010000629.1:0-4692 GCA_040754135.1 Verrucomicrobiota bacterium | reverse complement strand
CTGTTTTCGGAAATGTTCGGCGACATTTTTACTCCGGTGAACCGGATGATCGAACTGAACGCCGCATTGCGGTCTCGCGGGGTGCCGACTTACATCTTCTCGAACACCAACCCACTGGCGGTCGGGCATATCCGGCGGCGTTATCCATTCTTCCGCGATTTTCACGGTCACGTGCTCTCATGCGACCACGGGGCGATGAAGCCCGACGCGCGGCTTTATGAGGTCGTCGAAAATGTGACGGGGCGGAAAGGCGCCGAATTGCTTTACATTGATGATCGCGCGGAAAACGTGGAAGCGGGCCGAGCGCGCGGCTGGCGTTCGATTCTGCATCGGAATCCAGAAATGACCTGGAAGGAAGTGGCGGAAACCGGGTTGTTGAAGTCGTTGAACGGTGACGCTTCGGAAAAAGAATTCTGATGCCGGAGGCGCGGGCGAGCTCGCCAGCTCGTTCCATGGCGATCGGCGAGCACCGAAACGACGGGCCGTTTACTAAATCAGCTGCGGTGAGAATTGGCGCTGCACCCATTGCCTCACGGCGCCAACCATGGGCGCGGTGAAATCGCCGGCAAACACATGATTGGCTCCGGCGAGTTGGATCAATTGTTTCGGTTCGTTGGCTTTCTCAAATATTTCGCGTGATTCCTGGATCGGCACCACGTCGTCCTCCGATCCATGGACGAGCAGCCAAGGCACTCGAATTGTCTGTGCGCACTCGAGCACGCTTCCGATTCGCGCCATATCCTCCATGTAAGCCTGGGACAGCGGACAATTCGGATCGTCCCACATGAAGCCTTCGCCGGGTTTCACCATACCGAACTCGCGTTGCGCGAACGCGTGCGTATGAACCATTCCGGCCAACGAAATCAACCATCGAATCCGTGCATCCTGGCTCGCCCTCAATACCCCAACCGCCCCGCCCATGCTATGCCCGGCGTAACAAATGTTCCAGCCGCCCAAAGCTCCCAGCACCGATCCGAGATCCTGCACCTCTTTGGAAATCGTGGCGTCGGCAAATTTTCCCTCAGACGCGCCATTGCCTGAGAAAGAAAAACGCAGCACCGGAATGCCGGCGGCGGATAACCCCTCGGCCAGCGCCACGACAAACGGCCGGTCCTTGTTCCCGGTAACGCCATGACCAATGACCACGATATGATGCGCTTCGGGAGCGCCTGGATGATAAGTGTAGTCAAGTCGCTCGCCATTTGCATTTCGGATTTCGCCAAACATAAGCGCGAACACTGTTACTCAAGCAATTCCCGAAAAGCGAGATAAAGCTGAACCCTCGCCGATGCACTGACGGACGTTCCTCCATTTCGCAGGAGCGCTTTTATCAATCGCACCTCATGAATGCGGCGTGACTCGCTTTGAACACGGCGGGTAGTTTCGCGAGCGGCCTTTACGGGATCAGCCGCACGCGATAATAGCGGGCAAAGGGCGCAGGGCTCCCGGAAAAATCATCGTCAAAGGTCATCCGCTCTTCAGATGCGATTGCCGGAAAAACTCCGCCCGGAATGGTTTGGAAAGGCGATTTCGGATCGGTGGTGAATTGCAATTCGTATTTCTTCCCAACCACCGTCCCCCAACTCAGCCGATATCGGTCGTTGGTCAAGGGTACCATTTCGAGTTTCAATCCCGATTGAGCATTTCGCGGATGGGTGCCGGCGATTTGCTCATGCGCATTGAGCAACCGATCCCCATCCGGATCTCCATGCGCGCCATCGGCTCCAGCGCCGGAACGCGGGTTCAATTGCATCGCTACTTCCCAACGATCGAGCAATCCATCGCCGTCCGTGTCCGCCAGCGAAGGATTGGTGCCAGCCGCTGATTCCTGCAAGTTGGTCAGCCCGTCATTGTCGATGTCAAACTCCGGGCCGTCACGGCCCGCAATCGAGAGCGGGTTCAACGCGTATTGCACTTCCCATCCATCGGGCATGCCGTCCCCATCGGTATCGGCGCGCAACGGGTCGGTGCCCAAATTGATTTCCTCGATGCTGAGCAATCCATCGAGATCCGGATCCGGATCCGGCGCCAACTGCACCGTCACCGGTTCGAGCAACACCTCATCGCCGTTGAACGTCATCCAGCGGCCGAGATAGCCGGTATCCAGTTGGCGCATTTGCCGATCCGCGTTTGTGTCGTAGCTGCTCATTCCAATCACGGCCGCGATTTTAATCACGTCGCCCGGCTTCAATTCGCCGAGTTGCGCGAATGGAATGGCCACTTCGATGCAATCGGCATTTTGCTCGACCCGCACGCTTTGGTTGTAGGTGGGATCGAAAACTTGCGGAGACCGGTTGAACTGCTGAATTTGGGCGCCCGCCACATCCGAAAAATTTTCATCGAGTCGAAACACGCCTTGGCCAACATCGAGAAGGAGCTCAGGCCGCAAAAACGAGCGTGCCGTGGCGTCGGCCATTTCATCGCCTAGAATGCATGCGATTCCCGGTGAGAAATGGTTGAACGAAAGGTTTTCCAGGAAATCCAGCCCATCGGCTCCTTGCCCATCGGGATCGACGGCTCCGTTGCCGAGGTTTTTCATGCGGCTCACCCCCGGCAGCCCGGGCGCTTCGATAAAAAGAAACAGGTTTTGGTCCGAGGCCAGCATCACTTGCTCGAAACCGATGAACAGCGTGGAACGATCGTGATTCACATAAGCGCGGCTGAGATTCGAAAACTTGCCGGCCAGCGCCGGGATTGGTGTGCCGATGAAATCCAATCGTTGCCCGTTGATGTTGCCGTCGGTGTCGTCAGCGGGGCGCGACTCGATCACGGGCGTGTGCCAGCTGGCCGGCCAGATGCCGTCGGTGGGCACGACGCGATAGAGGTTCATCCAATCGAGGGGCTGCCCGTAATGATCCAGGGCCTGAACAATGAGATGATCCTGGAAAACCTGCACTTTTGCCGTGTTAAACCGCGCCAGGAATTGTCCGCTGGCTGGATGCCGATTGATTAAGAAGTAAACACCATTGCCTCCACCGCCAGTGACGATTTGGGTGACTCCCTGAATTGGCATAAAGCGCTCGAACGTGTGGTCATGCCCGGAAAAAACCATCTGAACCCCATGTTGCGCGGCGAGTGGAATGAATACCTGCGCCAATTCGTGCATGTCTTTAGTGCCATTAAAATTGAAGTCGTCGCGGGAATGGGAGGCGGAGGTGGCCATCGGATGATGGAACAGGAGGAATTTCCACGGTTTCTTCGATTCCGCCAGATCTTGCGCCAACCAATTGTATTGAGTGTCTCCTACTTGCGGCGTGTATTGGCTGAGCATCGGCACAAACAGCACCGCAAAATGAACGTCGCCGGCATCGAACGAGTAGTAATGCTCGGGACTGGTCCGCGCCAATTGATGTTCCCCCACCGGCACGGCATTGGTCGGCAGATAAAACGCCTCGAGGTAATGCTGGTCCCCCGAGTAAAGGTCGTGATTGCCAATCGTAAAGAAATAGGGCGCCTTGCGCATGTGCGCCCCGTAAACGCTCAAGCAACGCAAATCGGCCATCGGCGTGGTGAACGACGGGTAAATGATATCCCCGGCGTGCAGCACGAGATCTGGATTGGCGTTTCGCATCACGTCCGCAATCATGTATTGGAAAAGCGATCCCGAACCGCTGTCACCCAAAACCATAAACGTTAACGGCCCTTCCGCAGGCAACGTGCGAAACGATTCGATCGCAGTCATGGCACGCACATCCCCAGCGCCGCTGCTCACCCGATAAAAGTAAGTGGTGGCAGGATTGAGGTCGGCAAGAGTCGCGACATGATTCGTGGTTTGTTCCGGCATCTCAATTTTGAATCCCAATTCCGGTGTTGTCCCATATTCAACGATGCCATCGGTCGGCAGCAGAGTTCGCCAGATGATCTGCACACGATTGGACGACATGCCTTGCAGGATGGGACCTCGAGTAAAATTGGCCAGCAGTTCCGGCAATAAAGAAAATGATGACGACGGTCCTGCGCTGTGAACCTGAATGGCTAGAAGGTTTTCACCGGCCTTCAAAAGCGGAATGGCAGACGTTAAATCAATTTCCTCGGGCGCACCGCGCGCACGGGTTCCATTCGCTGGCACATGGAAAGGAATCGTGGAACCTGCGGCACCATCTAAATTGCGACGAAAAACTTCGGTCCCGTTCAAATAGGCGATCATCCCTTCTTCGTAATCGGCCCGCAGCAGGAGCCATTTGACCGCCTGCGGATCGCTGACGACAAATTTCTTGCGGAAAAATGCGGAAACAAAATTGGTCGGGTTGGCCACGTAAGTGGCTTCAATGTAAGTCGCCAGCCCGAAACTGAATCCCGATCGCCCGCTCGGCCAGGAGAGGTCGTTGAAATCCATTTCGCGCCAGCGTTCAGCGGGATCGGAGGGGGCCGTGCGTCCTGGGAAATAACGCCAGGTCTCGCCGAGCCGAATCAAGCCGACTTCATCCGCGTACAAGCCTGTGGCGCTCAAGAGCCAAAGGAGGGTCCACCAGCGGGACAACATGCGTTCGAGTCTAAAGATTGGTTGAGATGCGTCAAAACTTTGTTCCGGAAAATGGCTGATAATTCAGCGGCTTGGAAAGGCTGCTGCGGGTCGCAGACCAGCGTCCGCAGCGTCCGCAGCGTCAGGAGCGCGGCTTTATAAGCCGCAGCAACTCGCCCGGCTGCGCGAGGCTTAAGGCTAGCATGAAATCTCAGGCGGGCCGATTGACC
>JBFMDG010000628.1:0-4699 GCA_040754135.1 Verrucomicrobiota bacterium | reverse complement strand
CCTGCCCGATACCCGATTTCGCGTCATGGCCTGGGATGAAAAGCTCGCCGAGAAATATCGCTGGCATCGGTTCGATGAGCGTTGGGACTTGTTGCTGCCCGAACAGGAAACGCAGCTCGACTTTCTTTACAGTCTCGATCTGTTCGTTTATCCGCTCGGCCACAATTTCAAAGAATCGTGGGGGCGCTCGACGGTCGAGGCCATGTTAACCGGCTGCATTCCGCTGGTTCCCCCGGGGCATCATCTGCAAAACCTGATGGTTCATGGCGATTCGGGTTTTGTTTGCCACGATTTCCTCGAGTATCAGGAGCACGCCCACCGGCTTTACTTCGATCTGCCTTATCGCAAGCGGGTCGCCGCCCAATGCCGCGCTCATGCCGAAAACGAACTGTGCCGGCGCGAAGAGCATCTCCGCATTTGGAAGGAGGTCTTCCAATGAAAGAGCGCTACTGCTTCTGGTCGGTGGTGGATGGCGTCTATGCCGACATGATGAAAGCAACCATTGAATCGGCCCGGGCGGTGGGTGTCTTCAAGGATTTTCATGTCTGGACAGACAAACCGATCGAAGGCGCCATTTCGCATGAGATCAAGGAACTCGAGAAAAAGCTCTATCTCTTCAAATTGGATTTCCTGCGCAATGCCGTCCGGAAATTGAATTACGACTATTTCGTCTGGCTCGATGCCGACACCTGGTTTGTGCGGCATCCGGGCGACGTGCTGCGCGTGCTGCACGGTTCGCCCGTGCACTCGAGTCTCGAGAGCGACGCCTGCCATCCCAAAAACGAACGGCCGGATTGGTGGGGCTGTTCCTTAAAAAACTACGCCACGCTCATGCGCTTTAAAGGCGTGCGCAGCCGGGCCGTTTTCAACGTGAATGCCGGATTCTGGATCGTGCATCACGACGTGATCGATACCTTCTGCGATCTGGCCATGGATTTTTGGGAATTTGCGAAAAAGGTCGGCTATGAATTTACCGAGGAACCGCCCCTGGCCTACGCCACGCACATGCTCTGCGGCAACCCCTACTTGCACACTTTGCGCCACACCGCGGACCTGTGGGCTTCCGACTGGACCGGATGTTTCAAAGATCGCTTGCCCGATGGAAGCGAATGGACGTTCGACGATTACTTCAATTTCGAGCAGTTCAAAGTGAATCCTGCCATCGTCCACGCCATGCGTAGCAAAGTCGCCCTTGTGGCGCGCGCGCTGGGCAAAAAAATGCCGGCGCAACGCGCGGTGAATTGAAAGTCACAGGCGCTTTTGCCGACACTGCCAGGAATAGTTGGTGGCAAAGATTCCGTTCAACCGCTGCACCATTCCAGCTCCAGCTTAAGGCACCAAAACGCGATTTGTGGCCAAGCTTGTTCCGGCGAAGGCGCTCGGAACGAGGGCATTCGTCAGGAAACCAACTCTGCCATCGCTGAACGCAAGGCAACCTGCATACCGATGCATGGTCTTGGAGAACCCAACCGGCACATTTGTGCCAAGCGCATATCCGCCACGAGCGAGTTGCACACGATTCGTAGCCAGGTTTCGATCGCCTGCAAGAATCGAGTTGCCATTCCAATCGGTCGCGTCCGGACTGAGGAAATAACTGACCTGCTTGTCGTCCCTGAAAGGAACGCCATATGGTCCGACTTTTGTGGGCCCAAAAGTTGTCGCCTCGTGTTTGTGCCGGAGTCGGTCCATCGGACAAAGCAGAATTTTCGGAGTCGAAAGTTCATTCGAGAGCGCACGAAAATGAATCCAAACGGCGAAATTGGTGGCCAGGATTTCCTTGGTTCCACCATTGGTTACAGAAACCAAAAACGGAAAAAGATCGTCATGGTCGGTCGCAAAAATCCGAAAGGCCAGACCAATGTTTTTGAGATTGTTGACGCAGCGGATCCGGTGGGAGCCGCTGCGCTTGTTCGGGAGAAAATATGAGAACGCGAGAATTCCGATAATGATTACCACAGCCAACGTCACCAGCAGTTCGAACAAGGTGAAAGCCCTCCGTCCGTGACACAAGTGCGCAAGACCATGCGAAGTGAAGTTGAATCGAAAATGCCTTTTCACTGCAGCCTTTGAGTGAAATCAAGTGTGATCGTTTGCGCCCAATATTCAACTCTTGAACCAACCTCCCGCAACACGGGTGGATGGACGGGAGCAGCTTCGGTCACTCAGCGCTGGCCAAGAATTTCTGGAGCGTTGGAAGTCGGGCTGGGCATGGGAAACAGGTTTCACTCACGCGTTCGACGAAGTTTGCGACGTTATGTGGAGTTCTACATAACCGACGAAGTTTGCGACGAAGTTTGCGACGAAGGAGGGCGATGGACAAATGTCCAAACTCCAGCTGCGGCTCTCAGCCGCTGCATCGGACCGCGGCTTTATAAGCCGCAGCACATGCCAGAGTTCAAGACGCTCCAGAATTTTTCCAACGCGTGTTGGCCTTGCAAAGCTCCTGCGGGTCACAGACACCGCGGTCCGCAGGCGGGTCAGGCCGGCAAATTATCGAGGGCGACGAGCACCTGCTTTTCTTTCGCCTGCCAATCTTTGAGGCGTTGCTGATGCTCGGCCAGCACTTGCGGCGGCACCT
Source organism: Verrucomicrobiota bacterium (assembly GCA_040754135.1). Classification (GTDB taxonomy): domain Bacteria; phylum Verrucomicrobiota; class Verrucomicrobiia; order Limisphaerales; family SIBE01; genus JBFMDG01. Next base: position 2,121 of record JBFMDG010000628.1, on the reverse strand, counting down.
TTTGAGTGAAGTTCGGATTGTTCAGTTTGGCCTCGACTTTGGCGATTTCGGCGCGGGTTTTTTCGAGCTCTTTGGTTAACCTCGCCCGTTCCGCAGCCGGATCGATCAACCCGGCCAGCGGCAGATACAATTCCCCAAGCGCATTCGAGGCCATCGGCGTCCCTTTCGGCGGAGCGAATTCGGGTGTGACTTCGAGGGTTTCCGCGTTCAGGAGAATCTTGAGCACCGCGGCTTCGTGCTCGTTCAACCGCGCGCCCGGCTTTAACACGAACCGAACTTTTTTGTTCGCCGGCAGATTGAGTTGCGCTTTGAGATTCCGCCCCAAAGTGACCAGCTCATATTTCGCGTTCACAAAACGCTCGTCGCTTTCGTCCAGCCCATAGAACTCCTTGAAATCGTCGTCGAGCGGTTTCGGCCAATGCGCGAACATGATCGTGTCGCCGCCTTGATCCCCCGGCAAATCCTTGTTGAACCCGAGTCCGTGCCAGAGTTCCTCGGTGATGAACGGCAGGAACGGATGGAACAGCCGCAAGGTGTGCGACAGGATGAAGTCGATGACAGCGAGCGTGTTGGCGGCGCGGGCGGGAGCGGCCGTCGCTGAAGGGTCGAGGGGTTGAAGAGTTGCAGCGGGAACGGCGGCCACGCCATTGTCGCTCGCTTCAACTTTTTCGATCATCAACCCTTCAACTTTTTTAGAGCCCATGCTGGCCTTGCTGGCCTCGAGGTACCAATCGCAAAACTCGCTCCAGAAAAAGCGGTAAAGCGTCTGGGTCACTTCGTTGAAGCGGTAATTGGCAAAGGCTTCATTGATTTCGCGAATGGCCGTGTCGAGCCGGAGCAAAATCCATTTGTCATCGCTGGTGAGCAAGTCCGCGCGAATTTCGCCTTCGGTTTCGCCGCCTTGCATCTGCCGGAAGCGGCAGGCGTTCCACAGCTTGTTGCAAAAGTTGCGGCCGAGCTCGACATCCTTTTCATCGAACAAAACGTCCTGCCCGAGTGGCGCGCTGCGCATCGTGCCGAAGCGGAGGGCATCGGCGCCATACTTGGAAATCAACTCGAGCGGATCGGGCGAGTTGCCGAGCATCTTCGACATCTTGCGCCCCTGCTTGTCGCGAATGATGCCGGTGAAATAAACATTTCGGAACGGCAGATCGCCCATGTACTCGTACCCAGCCATGATCATGCGCGCGACCCAGAAGAAAATGATGTCGGGTCCGGTCACGAGATCGGTGGTGGGATAAAAGGTCTGGAGGGTGGCGTTTTTGGCGTCCTGCTCTTGATCGCCGGTCCAGCCCATCGTGGCGAACGGCCAAAGCCAGGAGCTGCACCAGGTGTCGAGGACGTCGGGATCTTGTTCCCAATGCTCGGGATCGGGAGGCGGCACGATATCGCACCAGTATTCATGGGGTGCGGACTGTGCATCCGACTGCAAGGATTCCTTGGGCGCGTGGGCGGCTTCTGAACTTTGAATTCTGGATTTTGAATTCTTTCGATACCACACCGGGATGCGATGTCCCCACCACAATTGCCGGCTGATGCACCAATCCTGAATGTTCGACATCCAATGGTCGTAAACTTTGGCCCAGCGATCGGGATGAAATTTCATTCGCCCTTCGGCCACGCAGGTTTTGGAAGCCTCGACACTGGGGTATTTCAAGAACCATTGCTCGCTCAGGCGCGGTTCGATGGGCACTCGAGCCCGCTGGCTGAACCCAACTTTATTTTCGTATGGCTCCTCCTTTACGAGCGCTCCGAGCTCCTTCAATTGTTCAACGGCTTTCTCGCGCGCTGCAAAACGATCGAGTCCTTCCAGAGGTTTGCCGGCGAGCGCGTTCATGGTCGCGTTCGGGTTCATGACATCCACCGCGGACAACCCATGGCGCTGGCCGATTTCGAAATCCGCTTTGTCATGCGCGGGCGTCACTTTCAAAACGCCGGTGCCAAATTGCGGATCGATGTGATCGTCGGCCACGATCGGGATGAGTTTCTTTTCGCGCGAATATTCCGCCGGCAACGGGCGGATCACATGTTTGCCCACCAGCCGAGCGTAACGCGGATCCTTCGGGTTCACGGCCACCCCCGTATCGCCAGGAATGGTTTCCGGCCGTGTGGTGGCGATGG
>JBFMDG010000627.1:0-4699 GCA_040754135.1 Verrucomicrobiota bacterium | reverse complement strand
TCGAGCAGCGTCGAAGAATCCGTCACCGCGCCATCGACAAAAATGAATTGCCGCCCGGCCGCAGTCAGGCCGGCAGCGGAGTCGTCGGCATCATTGGATTTCGATTCGGTTTCAGGGGAGGAATCCAGCTCGTCGAGATCGACACACTCCAAGCTGCCAAAAATGCTTTCGAGCTGTTGCGCCGCGCCAGAGGAAGCGGCGGCGGCATCGGAGAGTTGGTCGCCCGGAGTTTCGGTAATTTCGATGCACGACTCCAGGAACGGGGTGGCGGAGGGGTCGTGGATTTCAGGGGCGAGCGCGTTTAATGAATCGCCCGAAAGCAAAATGCGAGGCTCGAGAGCCTCCAGTTGATGGACCTGTTGCGGGCGTGAAGTCACAACAAATGCAACGCGAATTGCTGATCGGTTTGGCAGGAAACAGCTTGCTTGTAGTCGAACGGACGAGCCGTGTCGAATTCATTACGGCTTTTTTGTGGACAGGGCCAAATAGCCTCACGACACGTGCGCGCTTCGAAACGGGGGAGAACCGAATGGCCCAACAAAACGCGTGGGGTTTGGGAAAACAGGAGGGCCAGCGGCGATGGCCGCGCACCGAAAGTGTCACGAACGACTGATAAACAAAACGTCATCGGATCAACAACAACCGATGTCAGTTTGACCGGACGTTGAAAGCGGCAGACGCTGATACGTTCCCGAACCCTTCGCGCTGATTCCGATCCGCTACCTGGCTTGTGACCAACAGAACCAGAAATCAGATCACGACATGATATGGGCGCCGCATCGGCCGGTCATGGACATGCGCAGGTTGTAGTGAAAAGCGCGGCGGCTGTGAATAGAGGTACTTACTCAGACATTCTAGGTAGCTCTACTTAGAATGCGGGATTTCCCGAGGAAATTCGCAGAAATTCGAGCCGTGGCGCGACCTTCTTTCTGCGAAGAATCCGCCGCGCGACTCAAGGCATGAGCAGCCGGAAAAATTGTTTCTCGGTCGTGGCGGGAAAAACGAGCGTTTTGTTGGGTCCGACAATGATGGGGGATTGCGTCACATCGCTCCATGGACCGGCAATGTCCGGCGCAGACTGCAACACGAAATTGTCTGGCTCAGATGGCCACCGGATTTCGACGCCATTCGCCGTAGAGCGCGCCACAAGTTTGGGCCGCGCTCCCGGCAACAGATAAGTAATCTGCAGGACGGGACCATGCTGCTTCAATCCACTTTCCCATCGTTCGAATTTCGCGCCGGCGGTGGAATTTAATCCCAAGCGCAATGCGTAGCCGTAATCAACCGAAGGATTGTCGAACCAAAATCGAAACGCATCCGTCACCAGCGCGCCGCGAAACACGGCCGGCTCGATGATTGACTTCATCTCCGCGATGGCATCGACGCGCACCGCGAGATCGTTCACGCCATTGTAATCGCTCACGTTTGTGCCGTTGCTGCCGAGGCGCCCGGCGCCGGCCTGATTCCACCGCGTGTTGGGATGGGACGCATCGCGCCACGTCGGCGCGCCGGTGGCATTCTGATTGAAATCCGCACCAGTCGCCGCGTCGCTCCAGCGTTTCAGGACTCGCCGGATCTCGATCGCTTGCGCATCTCCCAATTCGGGATGGAGCTCGAACACAGCCTCGAGAATCTGCGCGGCATTGGTGACGCCGCTGACCTGTTTGAACAAAGTTTGCCAGCCAAACCGGACGAAGCCGGTGTTCACTCGTGGAGTGCTGCCGGTTTGAAACAGCCAGATCGAATCATGATTCCAGGTGGAAAGTCCCGGCCCAACCATGGCGGCATCGTGCACCGGGATGGTTAAGTTCTCATATCCAGAAGCTCCGAGCGTAATGGTCAACCGATCCGTAATCGTGAACTCATGCCGATTGTGAGCCGCCTCCACATCGATCGGATTCGCTACCCCACCGCTGGCCGCGTCGGCATCGTCCAGAATCGGCCCGGCAGGTTGAAGCGCATAAGCGGTGTGCGGTTTCAAGGCTGCGTGCAGCGTCACGCGATCGCCATTTTGCGGATCCCACACGGCCAGCGTCACGGGCACAATCGCCCCCGAATGCTCGGTCAAGCGCCAGTGCTGCGGATTTTCGACCGTGGATTCCTTGACGGTTTCGTTGAACCAGACTTCCAGGCGCGTCAGCGATGTTGGTTCGACGCGTTCGATGCGCGGAGGGACGGCATCGCGCGCGTTGCGCACCTCGGCTGAGGTCATACGGCCGTCGATGGAAAGGACGAATTCAGCCAGATCGGCGAGTTGCCGTCCGGTCAATCCATTCGGTTTGCCATGCGGCGTGGGTGTGGTGCTGCGGCGCGCGGCATCGAGCAACAACTCAATCATATTCCCCTCCGCCGAGTGGCTCTCAGGAAAGTTTGAGACGCCCGCATACGGTGGTGTGGTCCAGACGCCAACAAGCGTCAGCGTGTTCACATGCCAGGCCGGAGTGCGGCTGTTGAGCTCTTCCTCCTGGGCATCGTCGCGGCGTTGACCGACATCGTGAAACTTAAAATCGACAAACCCCGTCTCCGGCACGTGACAAACCGCGCAACTGGCATCGCCCCGTTTTTGCGCGCGATTGGCGCCAAGAAAAAATGTCGCGCCGCGCACGGCCGCTTCGGATAACTCGCCTTTGTCCGTGCGGTGCGGACTGCGCTGAATCGGATCCAACGACAGGAGATACGCGGCCAACGCGTCGAGATCTTCGCTGCGACCGGCATTTGGCGGGCCGAGTTCCGGTTGAATATTTGATCCGAGGAAACCGGTGCCCCCCATTTGCACGCCGCGAAAGGTGTGCTCGAAATCTTGAATCTCATCGCGATCGCCGGATCGATGCAATTGGCCCCAGCCGCGGAGCGGGTCGCGCGGACCGAAGGTCAGATTCAAACCGAGCAAGCTGGGCACGGAACGCGGCCCGTGATTTCCGGGTAAATTCTGAAAATTCCAGGTGCGCCCATCATGCTCGCCGTTAATGTGACAGGAAGCGCACGAGACTTTTGCATTGCGCGAGATGCGCGTGTCATCGCTGGAATGAAAGATTTTCGCTCCGCGTAAAATCCCGATCGGAAATGGTTCGCCGCTTTGGGGTGTTGCAGGCAAGCGCTTGATTTCCTTCAGGCCCGCCAGGTCCACCACCGAAATGTCGCGTGAAAGTTGGTTCAGAACGTAGGCGACGGGAGCATTCGGCGACACAGCCAGGCCGATCGGGCGATCACCCACGCGGATTTCCGGCAACGGCGCCGCGCCCGCGGGCTTCACAGCGGCCGTGTCGCTCCGCATGACCACGAGATACGCTGAAAGTTCATGCAGGACGTAAACCATCGAACCATCCACCGAGAAGGCGAGGTCAACCGGGCCCGCGACGCCCGCATTCCAACCCGGACCTTCGTAAGCTCCATTGCTTGATGGCTTGTGCACGTAGCGCGCGGTCAATATCACTTTGTCCGTGTTCTCCTCGAGCAACTGGCGCGTGCCCAGATTGATGTGGCGAACCGCCGATTGCATGGTCGAGTCGGTGGAATAATTGTCTTCTGTGAAATTGTGGTATTGCGTCGGCAACCAAAGTTCATTGCGGCCGGTCGCGATCGGGATTTGCGCGCCATGCCCGCGCACATTGAGGTAACCGCCTTCGGCGACATTGAACGGCGCGGTCAACCGGCTCGATTGGCGCGGATCGGCCGGGGTAATGCGGATTGCCGTCGTTACGTGCGGCTGGCTCGACGAAAAATCCACTCGCGTTTGCAAAGGATGTTCTCCTGGCGCGAACAAATGATTGATCCAGGCGGCTTGCCCCTGCTCGGTCCAGGCCACGCCCATTGGCCCCCAAAAAACCGGGCGCAAAATATGAGTCCGTTTGCGGCCTGGCACATCGAGAGCGGCCACCGCCTCGGCCCGATGCAAGGTCACGAGGGCTTTCTTTTGATCGGGCGAAAGCGCAATCGAATAGGCGCCGCTGCCCCACGGCAAATCGATCTCGGCCAGCACGGTTCCGTCCGCTCCGTTCAAAACGTAAATCTTATCCGAATCGTGGCAGGCCACCCAAACTTCGGAACCATCCTCTTTCAGCGACAATCCTTTCGGCGCGTCTTTCAGCCCCGGATCGGGCAGCGGAAATTCGTCCACAACTTCGCTGCTCGTGTGCAGTCGCGAGACGCTGTCGTTGTCCGGGTTGACCCACCAGACCCATTGGCCATCGGCGCTGATTTGAATCGGACCGCTTTTGAACAGGCGCGCACCGCGTAATTCGGCCGCGTCACATTCGATGTCGAGCGGGTTTGGGAGGAACGAGACGAAAGCCATCAGAACGCAGAAGGTACAACGAGCTTTCACAAGCATTTGTTTGAACCGATTTACCCGAATCGGTCAAGCCTCCCCAAATTCATCCCATTGAACCACGCAACCCAGGAAACCAGGAAACCGCGCAACCGGCGTCACCGCGCAACTTTTAAACAGAATCAATCCTGCAACGATCGCTGGGCGGGCTCGGGCAACCAATAAGAAGCAATGAATCCGGCGAGGAACACCGCGAACCCCACCGCCGCCGCTGTGTAAGCGAGCTTGGTCGGGTAATACGCGGCGTCCGGTGTGGCGGCGAGCGTCGCCGTCACCCAGGCAAATGAAGTGCCGATCAATCGGCCGCCGATATTGGCCGCGAAACTTTCGCCTGTGCCGCGCAAATGCATCGGATAAACGCGCGGAAGGTAA